>JAGWXN010000275.1 GCA_018969885.1 Betaproteobacteria bacterium
ATGACTTCCTCGCCAATGTTGAGGAGGCCTACCGAGGGGCGCTCGCGGCGCTCAAGCGCGGTCACCAGTGCAGCGCCCATCAAGCCAAACTGCAGGTAATGCGCAGGCTCGCAGTCGACGTTGGCACCCAGATCAAGCATGGTCGTAGCCCCCCCACGCATGTTGGGGAGCTGGGACGCGATGGCTGGGCGGTCGATGCCGTCAATCATTTTGAGCACGAAACGTGAGGTCGCCATGAGTGCGCCGGTGTTGCCCGCGCTTACGCAGCCGTCTGCCCCACCTTCCTTCACCAGGTCGAGAGCCACCCGCATGGAGGAATCCCGCTTGCCGCGCATCGCCTGGGCGGGCGCCTCATCCATGCCAACAACCTCCGATGCGTGGTGCACTCGAAGGCGTTCCGCCATCGACGCATCAACCGGCTGAACTGCAAGCGCTGCCCGGATGTCTTCTTCAAGCCCAACCAGCGTGCAGTGCACGTCAGGCACGTTCCGCAAAAAGGCCAGTGCCGCCGGGAGGGTGACCGGAAGACCGTGGTCGCCGCCCATGCAGTCGATCGCGATGCGTACGGTCATGAGCAGAACCCGCGCTCAGGCGCGGAGATCACTCGTCGGTCTTGGTCTTGATGATCTTCTTGCCGCGGTAGAAACCGGTCGGGCTGATGTGATGCCGCATATGGGACTCACCCGTGGTGGGTTCCACCGCAAGAGGGGGCGACGACAAAAAGTCGTGCGCCCGGTGCATGCCGCGCTTGGAAGGCGACTTCTTATTCTGCTGAACGGCCATCTTTAGCTCCGCACAAGTAAACCCGCGATTCTATCATGATGAAGGCTTGCGCTTAAGTGACTGGAGCGCAGCAAACGGGGATCGGGGCGCTGAATCATCAGACGGCGTCACTTCCTTACCCGCGCTGGCTGCCCGTCCCGACAATTCAGGACGCTCGCACTGCGCGTGGCTGGACGCCGGCGGAAGCGCAAGGATCGCCTCGTCTTCGAGCAGTTCCAATACCAGGAACTGGCGACTGGCTACCAGCACATCGAGCTCTTCTTCCGTGTCGTCGAGCTGCGCCGCCTGCGCTTCATTCGCAGCGAGAAGAAACCCTCGGTCGATCGCAAGCGGCAGGTGCACCACACCCAGGCATCGCCCGCATGGCAGCCCAACGGTGGCACTGGCGCGCAGCCTGAGGTGCAGCCGCTCGATGCCGGCAGCGTCGCGCTGGCGCCAACCGTCTATCCGCCACGTCACTTCGCCCTCGTGGCTCGCCAACAAAGAGGACAGGCGGACGAGCGAAGACACCGGGACGCAGCCTTCCAGGCTGTGCCCCGCGCGAGTCAGTTCGAAGGCGTCGATTTCCGTCGGCATTGGCTTCTTTCTATCATATGGACATGAAACTCATTCTCGCCTCCACATCACGATACCGCCGCGAACTGCTCCAACGCCTGCACGTGAGCTTCGACGCGATTCCCCCAGGGATCGATGAAACCGCGCATCCCAACGAACGACCGGGGCCGCTATCGCTGCGTTTGTCGATCGAAAAAGCAGCCGCGGTCTCCGAAGCCCATCCTGACGCCGTGGTCATCGGTTCCGATCAAACCGCGACAATCGATGGGCTACAGTCGATCGGAAAACCTGGCACCCATGAGCGGGCAGTGGCACAACTGCGCGCTGCATCCGGCCAGGCGCTGGTCTTCCACACCTCCATGGCCGTCATGCGCGCCCGCGATCGCTTTCAACGCACCATCACCGTGGACACGCGAATTCGCTTTCGTGTGCTCACCGATCAGGAGATTGAAGCCTATCTGCAGGCCGAGAAACCCTACGATTGCGCCGGTGCGGCGAAATGCGAAGGCTTGGGCATCAGCCTCCTTGAGTCGATTGAGTCGCCGGACCCCACCGCGATCATCGGGCTCCCCCTCATCGCGCTATCGGGCCAGTTGAGGGAGGCGGGCGTCCGCATCCCCGGATTGCTGGCCGATCATCGGTGAGCGATACGCCCTCCCCTGGGCGTCTTTGGCTGATTCCGACGCCACTTGGCGACTCAGCCGATCCGCGTCGCTGCCTGCCACCTGACACGGTCGCGATCGCTTCCCGGCTCCATTACTTCATCGCTGAGAATGCCCGCACTGCGCGGGCCTTTCTGAAGCAGCTCGACCTGGATCGGCCGATTCAGCAGATCGAGATCCGCGAGCTGAGCGAACACACGCCGGCCGCCGAGCTGCCGGCGCTTCTTGCGCCGATACTGGCGGGCCAGGACGCAGGGCTCGTCTCCGAGGCGGGCTGTCCTGCGGTGGCTGATCCAGGCGCGGCTCTGGTGGCGCTCGCCCACCAGCATCGCGTGCCGGTTCACCCGCTGATCGGGCCCAGCGCCATCCTGCTCGCGCTCATGGCAAGCGGCATGGGCGGGCAGGCGTTTGCGTTTGTGGGTTACCTGCCCCAACAGCCGGACGCACGACTACAGGCGGTCCGCTCGCTCGAGCAACGCTCGGCGCGTTCGGGCGAGACGATTTTGATGATCGAAACGCCGTACCGGAATCAGGCGATCTTTGAAACGCTGTTGTCGGGGCTGTCTGGTGATTGCAGGCTGATGGTTGCGTCCTCGCTGTCGCTCCCGGATCAGCTGATTCGTACCGACCGTGTGGCAACGTGGCGCAGTTCCCCGGTCCAGCTTGCCCGCGTGCCCACGGTATTCGGCCTGATCGCACCGGCGCCGCAATCCCACTCAACGCAGCGTCACCGCCGTCGCAATTCTCTTTAGCGCCGCGTTCACCGACTGCACAGCCTGCGCCCCAAACCGGCGGGCGAGCCGATCCGCCAGGTTCTCATGACGTGAAAAATCAACGATATCCTCGACCTGGAATACGTCCCGCGCCACCGAACTGAGTGACCCCAGCCCATCGGCAAGACCGAGCTCGATGCTGCGCGCCCCGGTCCAGACGAGTCCTGAGAAAATTTGCGGGTCATCTTTCAGCCGATCACCGCGTCCGGCACGAACCGCGTCGATAAACTGCCGGTGAATCTCGTTCAGCATCAACTGCGCGTGCGCACGGTGTGCGTCCGACTGCGGCGAGAACATGTCGAGAAACGCCTTGTTTTCGCCAGCGGTGATCAGCCGGCGCTCGACACCCAATTTTTTCATGACGTCGGAAAAACCGAATCCGTCCATCAGGACGCCAATGGACCCCACCAGGCTCGCCTGATCAACATAGATTCGGTCCGCCGCGGCCGCAATGTAGTAGCCCCCCGAGGCGCAGACTTCCTCCACCACGGCGTGGAGCGGGATTTCGGGGTGCTTCGCGCGCAACCGGCGAATCTCCTGATAAATGATCCCGGACTGAACTGGACTGCCGCCGGGGCTGCTGATCCGAATCACCACCCCCGCAGTTCGCGGATCAAGAAATGCGGCCCGAAGAGAATCGATGATGTTCTCGGCTGAAGCCTCGCCTTCGGAATCAATCAGGCCGCGAATATCAACCAGCGCGGTGTGGCGACCCGGACCCCCAAGATGCGGGCCGGCAGCCCCTTTGAACCAGATCAGCCCGGCAACCACGATGACGGCCAACCAGGCGAACCGAAAAAAGATTTTCCAGCGGCGAGCGCGCCGCTGCTCTTCAATCGTGGCAAGCAGCACACGCTCAATCATCTGGCGCTCGGCTGAGGGGGAGGAGGAAGCGTCATTCATGGTTGCGGTCCGTTCAGGGTCGGTGGCCAGGATGCAAACACCGACCCATCCAGTTCATAGCATGGCACAGGGCGCAGCCCACGTCCCCGACAAGGCCCTCCGGCGCAGCGGCCATCACCCGGGTGATAGAGCGCGCCATGCGTCGCACAGACCAGAAACCGACGCTCATCATCAAAGAACACCCCTGGCTGCCAGTCGAGCTCTACCGGTACATGCGCGCATTGGTTCAGAAACGCACTCACTCGCCCTGCATGGCGAACGGCGAATGCCTGCAGGGGCGGATGATCACCCTGCTCGAGGGTAAAGCGAACCCCTGTACCGCCTTCAAGCAGATCGGAGGCCGCACAGATCCGATGCGCGGCGGAACGATCGGGCGCGCCCTCAGCTGTGGTCATGACAGACTCATCATTGGATCGCTCGTGCCAAACCGGCTGAACAGCGCGAGGCGCAGATCAGGCACGCTATCCACCAACATCAGCGAGGGTTCACGCAACAGTTGCGAACGCTCGTGGGCGCCGTAGGTGACCCCGATCGCAGAAGCGCCAGCGGCCCGCGCCATCCCCAGATCATGGGTGGTGTCGCCAATCATCAGCATGTCTGAGGGATCGATATCCAGCTCGAGCGCGAGATCCTGCAACATCCAGGGATGAGGTTTGGGCTCCCCCTCGTCGGCGCAGCGCGTGGCAACAAACCGCCGACGCCAATCAAACTGATCGAGTGCACGGTTGAGCCCCTGGCGCGATTTGCCCGTGGCGACAGCCAGCGCGATACCCGCCTGGGTGAGCGCATCGAGCATGGGCTCGATTCCCTCGAAGGCGCCAAGCTGCGCATCTCGCGACATGTAGTGCACACGATAGCGTTCAATATAGGCGGGGAGACGTTCCTGGG
>JAGWXN010000276.1 GCA_018969885.1 Betaproteobacteria bacterium
GAGAGCGGTAGCGCAAGCAGGAGCCCTGCGAATCCGAACACGGCACCGAATGCAAGCAGGGCGAATAAGACCGCCACCGGATGCAAGCCAATGCGCTCGCCCACCAGGCGCGGGGTGAGGATGTAGCTCTCGAGCAGCTGGCCGATTCCGAACACGATCGCGATCGCCAGGGCGCCCTGTGAGGGCCCAAGCTGCAGCATGGCCGAGATCAGTGACACCACCAGGCCCAGCCCGAAGCCAAGGTAGGGAATAAACGCAAGAACGCCAGTGAGTACGCCGAGCGAGAGCCAGTGCTTGATGCCGACCACTCCGAGCGCGGTGGAATACCAGATGGCAAGCGACAACATGACCAGCAGCTGTCCGCGAAGATAGTGGCCGAGGAGATCGTCGATTTCGCTGAGCGCGCCGTCGGCCGCGGCGATCCAGCGCCGCGGGATCAGCTCGTGCAGACGGGCGGTCATGAGCGGCCAGTCGGCGAGCAGGTAAAAGAGCACCACCGGCACCAGCACCACCAGCCCGATCACCTCGACCGCAGCGCTCCAGCCTGAGCGCACGTACTGCATGAGCGCGCTGAACAGGTCTTGGCTGCTGCCGGCGAGCTGCGCTGCGATCCAATCGCGAATCGATGCCGCATCGAGCGCGAGCGTGATGCCAAAAGTGTGCTCCACCCAGGGCGCGAGTCGGGTGGTGACCGTGGCGGCAAGCGCCGGCAGCTGCGCCCGGATCATTCGGTACTCCGACTGCAGTACCGGAATGAGGGTGAGCACCACCGATACGATGACTGCCATGGCGATCACCATCACGATGGCGGCGGCGATTCCCCGGGGCACGCGCCAACGCTGCATGCGTGCCACGGCAGGGGCGAGCGCGTAGGCGAGGATGGTTGCCGCGATGAACGGGGTGAGGGTTCCGCGAAGGAAATAGACGACGCCGGCCAGCAGCAGCGCGACTGCGAGCCAGAACCAGGTCTGCCGGCGGTGGTCAATCTCGGACATCGGACTCCAGGTGCCGCCCGACGGCGGAAACGGTCGCATGGGACGCGCGGGATAGAATCCCGTCATTGTATCGACTGCCGCCTGCGCAGCGCCGTTGACCGCGCGGCGGGCAGCTGTACTCTTCTCGACCGGTCCCTGCCCCGGTCTGACCGCCAGGAATGCCGCGCCATGACAGCCGAATCGCTATCGTACAAAGACGCCGGAGTGGATATTGATGCCGGCGATGCGCTGGTCGACCGAATCAAGCCGCTTGCCAGGCGGACCCTGCGCGACGGCGTGCTCGCGGGCATCGGGGGGTTCGGCGCGCTCTTCGAAGTGCCCAAGCGCTATCGCGAACCCGTTCTGGTGTCGGGCACCGACGGCGTGGGCACCAAGCTCAAACTCGCGTTCGCCCTCAATGGTCATGACACCGTGGGCATTGATCTGGTCGCCATGAGCGTCAATGACATCCTGGTGCAGGGCGCCGAGCCGCTTTTCTTTCTGGACTACTTCGCCTGTGGCCGGCTGGATGTGGATACCGCCGCGCGTGTCGTGGGCGGTATCGCCCGCGGCTGTGAACTGTCGGGCTGCGCGCTCATTGGCGGTGAAACGGCCGAGATGCCAGGCATGTATCCCGATGGCGAATACGACCTGGCAGGCTTCGCGGTGGGGGTGGTCGAAAAAGCACGAATCATCGGCGGCGATCGGGTAGCGGCGGGTGATGTGTTGCTCGGGCTTGCCTCGAGCGGTGCGCATTCGAACGGTTATTCGCTCATCCGCAGGGTGCTTGAGCGGGCCTGGGGGCGGGTGGACGCGCCTCAGGCGGAAAATGATTTCCACGGGCGCCGATTTGCGGATGTGCTGCTCGAGCCCACCCGGATCTATGTGAAGCCCATGCTGCAACTGATTGGTGCCCTGCCGGTTAAGGCGATCGCCCACATCACCGGTGGCGGCTTGGTCGAAAACGTCCCGCGCGTGATTCCGCCAGGTCTGCAGGCGGTCATGCACCGAGATTCGTGGCCAATGCCGCCACTTTTTGGCTGGCTGCAGCACGAGGGGGCGATCGCCGACAGCGAGATGCACCGGGTGTTCAATTGCGGCATCGGCCTGGTGGTGGTGGTTGAAGCGGGCGAGGCTGAACGCGCCCGGGCGATGCTCGCAGCCGCTGGCGAACAGGTCTGGAAGATTGGCGAAGTGGTGGAGCGGCCTGCACAGGCGCCTGCTGCGATCGTGGTCTGATTCGCCGCCTGACGTCACGTGCTGGCCTTCTCCAGGGGCATGTCGGAAACCGGGAGGAGGGAGCCTCGCCGATCGCCGGGTACGCGGCCGCTCCGGGCTCTGTTTGCTTGTCTCGCCGTAGGCTGGGGGGTGGCAGGGGCCTGGATCGCGCCCGGCTTGGCGTCGGCGGCTTCGGCGGGGCCGGATGTGACGAGCCCCTCCGGTTCGGCTGCACCGCCCGCCTCACCCAACCCGCAGGCGATGCCGTCGGGCGACACCGAGCCTGATGCGCAGCGCTACAGCCTGGAGATCGTTGCACCGGAGGACCTCCAGGGCCCGATTCGCGAGCGGACCCTGCTCGGCCGCTGGCGGCAGCGCGCCGACTACGATCCCGACCAGTTCGATAGCCTCTTTGCCCGCCTGCCCGATGAAGTGCTGGGCCTCGCACGGCAGCAGGGCTACTTCGCGGCGCGGGTGCGGGTCAGTGGCGATGCGACGGCTGTCCGCATCGAAGTTGAAGCCGGAGCTCGGGCGACGGTCCGCGCGGTTCGTCTGGAGTTACGGGGCGGGCTATCGGCTGATCCATCGCTCGCGGCAGCCTGGCAGTCGCGCTGGATGCTGCCAGCCGGCGCGCCATTCCTTCCGGAGCGCTGGGAGCAGGCCAAGCGGAGTCTTCTGGAGACGATCCAGTCAGGTGGGTTTCTGCGTGCGCGGGTGGCCGATAGCGAGGCGCTGATCGATCCGCAGAGCGCGACCGCCGATCTGCATGTCGTCATCGAAAGCGGTGTGCGAATGACCTTTGGAGGCCTCCGGATCGGCGGTCTCGAGCGCTACGACCGGCAGCTGGTTGAAAACCTGCGCACCTTTCGCGAGGGCGATCCTTACAGCTTCGAGGCCTTGGTGCGGATGCAGTCTCGGCTCACCTCAGTGGGATACTTCAGCAGCGCCACCGTGGCGCCCGACCTCGACGCGGTCGCGCGCGACACTGAACTTTCCGCGGTGCCCGTACTGGTGGAGTTGCGCGAGATGCAGAGCCGACGCGTGGCGCTGGGCGCAGGCTTTAGTACCGATCACGGTCCACGGGCGCAGATCGGGCTAGATCACCGCAATCTGTTCGGCACCGGCTGGCAGGCTGAATCGGTGCTGATCGTGGAAGGCTCCAGGCAGCGCCTCTTTGCGAATGCCCGCTCACCGCTTTCGGCTGAGGCCCGCTATCTGGGGCTTGGAAGCAGCCTGGATCGTCAGGACATCGCCGGGGAGCGCGTTTTAAGGACCTCGACCTACGGCGGAATTGGCCAGCGTCGGGTGGATGGCGACGGGTTTCTCGCCCTTACCCATCAGTCGGAGAACCGTCGGCTCGAGGCGGCTGCGGGAAGCCAGGTTGAGCGCGATAGCCGCATGGCCCTGGTGCTGGGCTACACGCACACCCTGAACCGGGTGGACTCACCGACCGAACCGCAGCGTGGCTACACGCTGAGCGGGCAATTGTCCGGCGCATCACAGAGCCTGGGCTCGGATCGAAGCTTTGTTCGCGCCTATGCGCGCGCCCGTCGTTTCTGGCCGGTAGGCGCGGATGGGCTGTTTGCGGGCGGCACCGTGGTGGGGCTGGCCGAACTGGGGGTGGTCGCTGCGGGGTCGCGCGAGGATATTCCGTCGGAAAACCTGTTCCGCACCGGGGGTGCGCAGTCGCTGCGTGGGTATCGCTATCAGTCGCTGGGTGTGCCCGAGGCGGGGGCCATCACCGGCGGGCGCTACCTGGTGCTGGGCAGTCTTGAGTATCAGCATCCAGTCACTTCGGTGGTCAAGGCTGCAGTGTTCTACGACCGCGGCAACGCCACCGATTCGCTCGCCGGTTTCTCAACGTATGCAGGCTACGGGGCCGGTGCTCGCTGGAAGACGCCGATCGGGCCGCTGATGGTTGACCTCGCCTGGGGCGAGGACAGCCGTCGTCCCCGACTGCATCTGGCGGTCGGGTACGGTTTCTGAGCATGGCGAATCAGGAAACGGCTGCGCATGCTTCGCCCATGCCAGGGCCTGCACCGCGCTCAAGGCGATCGCGCCTGCTGCTCGCGGGGCTGCTGCTGCCGATTGTCGCGCTACTGGGTGTGATTGCTGCTGCCATCCTGGTGATCGTGACCCCTGCTGGCAGTCGCCTTGCCATCGAGTGGGCCAGCGCGCGACTGCAGGGTGCGCTGGCGATCGAGAATCTTCAGGGGAGCGCCTGGTCAGGGTTGTCGGCTGAACGGGTGCGGTGGACCGATCCGGCGCTGTCAATCGAGATCGACGACGCACAGATCCGGCTCGATTGGTCGGGGTTTCTTCGCGGGGCACTGGTGGTGGAGCAGGTCCGCG
>JAGWXN010000277.1 GCA_018969885.1 Betaproteobacteria bacterium
CTGGAGCAGCTGCGCCACCACGATGCGATCCTCTTCGGCTCGGCCGGCGACCCGCACATCCCCGACCACGTCACGCTGTGGGGCCTGCGGCTGAAGATCTGCCAGGGCTTCGACCAGTACGCCAACGTGCGCCCCACGCGGATCCTGCCGGGCATTGATGCGCCGCTCAAGCGTTGCGCGCCCGCCGATCTTGACTGGGTGATCGTGCGCGAAAACTCCGAGGGCGAATATGCCGGCGTGGGCGGCCGTGCGCATCAGGGGCATCCCATCGAGGTAGCCACCGACGTGAGCATCATGACCCGCGCGGGCGTGGAGCGCATCATGCGTTTCGCCTTCCGCCTGGCACAGTCGCGCCCGCGCAAGCTGCTCACCGTGGTCACCAAGAGCAACGCGCAGCGCCATGCCATGGTGATGTGGGATGAGATCGCGCGCCAGGTGGCGGCTGATTTTCCAGACGTTCACTGGGACAAGGAACTGGTTGACGCCATGACCGCGCGCATGGTCAACCGACCCGCCAGCATTGACACGGTGGTGGCCACCAATCTGCATGCCGACATTCTGAGCGACCTGGCAGCGGCCCTCGCGGGTAGCTTGGGCATCGCCCCGACCGGCAATATCGACCCCGAACGCCGCTACCCCAGCATGTTCGAGCCCATCCACGGCTCGGCCTTCGACATCATGGGCAAGGGACTCGCCAACCCGGTGGGCACCTTCTGGAGCTGCGTGATGCTCCTTGAGCATCTGGGGGAGATCGAAGCTGCTGGTCGGCTGATGCGCGCCATTGAAGCGGTGACCGCCAATCCCGCCCTCCACACGCGCGATCTTGGCGGCTCAGCGACCCTTCGTCAGGTGACCGACGCCGTTTGCCGAGCGCTTCGGTAACACTCGTTCTTACACAAAAACCACTGGAGACCATCATGCATTCATCGCGCGGCGTTATCGCCCGGGGCCTCACGCTTTTAAGCGGAATGATTGCCGGATTCCTCGCACTCACGGGGCCCGCCCTCGCGCAGGGCTGCCCCGACAAGCATGTGCTCTACTGGCAGGCGTTTCCGCCCGGTGGTGAGTCCGACTTGTCGGCCCGTCACCAGCAGGTGGTACTCAAGCGTCGTTGCCCCACGCTGGACGCCATCATTCAGTACAAGCCGGGTGCTGGCGGCGCGCTCATGTGGACCCAGATCAATCAGCTGCCGGCGGATGGGTTCAATGTGGTGGGCATCAACCTCCCGCACATTGTCTTCCAGCCGCTCGAAGGACAGGTGCAGTACAAAACCGCCGACATCACGCCGGTGTTCTGGTTTCACTACACGCCCGACATCCTGGTCGTGCCTGCATCAAGCGCGATCCGCAGCTTTGCCGATTTCGTGGCCGCAGCCAAGGCATCGCCAGGCAAGCTGAGCCTGGGCGGCTCGGGCCTCAACTCTGCCAATCACGCGGCGCATGAACGCATGAACGCAGCATTTGGCGTGAAGACCAACTACATCCCCTTCAAGGGAACCGGCGATATGTCGGTTGCTGTGTTGGGAGCGCAGATCGATGGCGCAATGACCTATACCCCGTTTGCAATCGCCAATCAGAACCGGCTGCGGCCGCTGGCAGTTGCGATGGAAAAGCGGCATCCGCTGCTACCCGATGTGCCCACCTTCCGGGAGCTGGGCGTCGACTGGGTGGACGGTGCCTATCGTGGCATTGGCATGCCGCGGGGCACCGCGCCGGAGGCCCGCAAACGGATCTCCGACCTGTGGCGAGCATTGAATGAGGACCGCGAAATGAAGGAGCTCGCGGCAAAATCGGGGTTTGAGCTGGTTAACGTGGGCGTCGAAGAAATGGACGCCTTCATGGCAGAAAAAATTCGGCTCTATACCGAGGGTGCCGCTCGCTTGGGCCTTGGCAAAAAATAGCCTTTCCGCCGTACCCGCCTGGTCTGCTCGATCACCGAGCCGATCCGCATGGGGTGGATCGGCTCAAGGCCTGGGTCTGAACCCTCGCGTCGGTCAGACCGAGCGGGGGGTGCTGGAGAGAAAATCGCGGTAGGCAAGCTTCAGCCCGTCATCGAGCGATACCTGTGGCTGCCAGCCCAGGCTCTGAAGGCGGCGGCTGTCCATCAGCTTTCGCGGCGTGCCATCGGGCTTGCTGGCATCGAACACAATGTCACCGGCATAGCCCACCGCGCGCGCTACCGCGCGTGCGAGCTCGGCAATGCTCACGTCGTCGCCCCAGCCCACATTGATGTGGCTGAGCATTGGCTGGGTATGCCTTGAATAGACCTCGTGCGACAGATTCATGACATGCACGCTGGCCTCAGCCATATCGTCGACAAAAAGAAATTCGCGCCGCGGCGTGCCGCTGCCCCAAACCGCGACCTGCGGCAACCCGGCCTCACGCGCTTCATGGAAGCGGCGGATGAGGGCCGGAATGACATGCGAGTTTTCGGGGTGATAGTTATCGCCCGGCCCGTACAGATTGGTGGGCATGACGCTGCGGTAGTCCACGCCGTGCGAGGCGCCGTACTGCCGGTTATAGCTTTCGCAAAGCTTGATGCCCGCGATTTTCGCGATGGCGTAGGGCTCGTTGGTGGGTTCGAGCACACCAGTGAGGAGCGCCTCTTCGCTCATGGGCTGCGCAGCATTTCGCGGATAAATGCAGCTCGACCCCAGAAACAGCAGCTGACGCACGCCGCTTCGGAATGCCGCATCAATCACATTGGCTTCGACCATCAGGTTGTCGTAGATGAAGTCGGCCGGATAAGTGTTATTGGCGTAAATGCCGCCCACGCGGGCCGCCGCCAGATAGACCTGGTCTGGCCGCTCGGCGGCAAAGAACTCGCGTACCGCACGCTGATCCACGAGGTCGAGTTCGGCATGTGTCCGGGTGATCAGCTCGAAGGGCGCACGGTCTGCGCGCCGCTTGAGGATTCGGACAATCGCAGATCCGACCATTCCGCGATGGCCGGCGACGAAAATTCTTGCTGGGCGAGAGGCTGACGACATGGCGGGCAGAAGGTTGGCCACAACCCCGTGAGTGTACTGGGTTGACAGAACGCAATGCGGTCGCAGCATGGCCCCGCCTGCCCGGGCGGTCTTCCGCGACAGTACCGAATGGCCGATGCGCATCCAGGCCCCCCCACCGGCGGCCCCTCCCCAGCACCGCAGTTCGCGGCCTGCTCGTGGCATGCGATGACCGCGCAGGCTACGGTCGCGCAGCTGGAGGCTGAGCCGGTCACCGGCTTATCGGAGGCCGAGGCTGAGCGTCGAGCGCTGCTCCACGGCATGAATGCGCTACCCGCCGCGCCGCGCCGCTCGACCGTCGCCCTGTTCCTGTCCCAATGCACCAGCCCGCTCGTCTTTCTGCTTCTGGGCGCCTCGCTCCTGTCGCTTGCCTTACGCCATGTTGAGGACGCTTTGGTGATCCTGGTGGTGGTGATCATCAACGCAGCGATGGGTACTTATCAGGAGCAACGAGCTGACCGCTCGATGACAGCACTTCGCCAGCTGTCGACCACCCGCGTCAGGGTGCGACGCAGCGGCGGCAGTCAGATCATCGATGCCGCGAACCTGGTGCCGGGCGATTTGATCGAAGTAGGGGCGGGCGATGCCATTGCAGCCGATGCCCGGGTGGTCGCCGCGGTGGGCCTGCAGGTGTCAGAGGCGTCGCTCACCGGCGAGTCTGTGCCGGTCGCCAAATCCGCTTCGGCGGTGTCCGAGGCCACGCTGCTCGCCGACCGACACTGCATGCTGTATGCCGGCACGCTCGCCACGGCTGGCCATGCCCGCGCGGTGGTCGTCGCAACCGGTCCCCACACCGAAGTCGGTGCGATCGCGCGCTTGTCTGAACAGGCGCAAGAGCCGCCGACACCCCTTGAGCGACGACTCGCCGCCTTAGGACGCGCCCTGCTGGGCGTGGCGGCCGCGCTCTTCGCGACGCTGGTGCTTCTGGGGCTGTGGCGACAGATCCCCACCGGCGAATTGCTGATGATTGCGATCAGCCAGATGGTGTCGGTCGTTCCAGAGGGCCTGCCGATTGCGCTCACCATCGCGCTGGCTGCCGGCATGCAGCGCATGGCAGCCCGCGGCGCCCTCATCCGGCGCCTGAGTGCGGTGGAGGCGCTGGGCGCCACGACCATCATCTGCACCGACAAGACCGGCACCCTCACACGTAACGACATGACCGCAGCCGGCATCTGGATTCCCGGCCTGGGCCTGCACAGCCTCGAGACGCGCCACCCGCAGCCGGGTCAATCCAGAGAAGGGGCCCAACTGCCCGCTGCCGCCAACGAACCCCGCCTGCGGCGACTCCTTCGCGCTGCCGTCCTCTGTAACGACGCGCGCGATTCCACCGAAACGACGTTGCTCGATCTCGCGGTGCAGCTTGGCGAGTCCCCGGAGGACAGGCGTCGCGAGGCGCCACGGGAATGCGAGCAGCCCTTCGAGGCTGAGCACCGGATGATGGCGAGCTGTCACCGGCTGGCCGATGGTCGCCTGCTGACCCTCGCCAAGGGTGCGCCGGAGACGATCTTTAGTCTCTGCGCGCAGGATGAAGCGGG
>JAGWXN010000278.1 GCA_018969885.1 Betaproteobacteria bacterium
ATGAGCTCCTGCGCGCCGATTGCGCCATTGGCGCCCGGTTTGTTGTCGACCACCACCTGGCGGTTCAATTCGCGGCCGAGTTGCTCGGAAATGGTTCGGGCGACGATATCGACCGGTCCGCCCGGGGTGAACGCCACGATGATTCGGGTGGGTTTGGTCTGGGCGACTGCGGGCGCCACGGCGGACAGGCTGAGGACTGCTCCCGCCAACGCGATCAATGTTTTCCTCATCATCACTCTCCATTTGGAAGAACGCGGATCTGGTAGGCTCCGCCCCCACCATGGACGCCTTCCTTATCTCGACCGGCATCGTCGCCCTGGCTGAAATCGGGGACAAGACCCAGTTGCTCACCCTGGTGCTTGCCGCACGATACCGCAAGCCCTGGCCCATCGTGGCTGGCATTTTCGTGGCCACCCTGATCAATCATGGTATCGCGGGCGCCGTGGGCGCGTGGCTCACCTCAGCCATCGGCCCGTCGGCAATGCGTTGGGTGCTTGGTCTGTCGTTCCTCGCCATGGCAGTGTGGATGCTTATTCCTGACAAGCTCGATGACGACACCGGCGAGTCAAAGCGGATCGGAGGCGTTTTTCTCAGCACCGCGGTCCTGTTTTTTTTCGTCGAAATAGGCGACAAGACCCAAATTGCCACGGTGGCGCTGGCGGCGCGCTTTGATTCTCTGGCGGCGGTTGTGCTCGGCACCACGTTGGGCATGATGCTTGCCAATGCACCGGTTGCCTTCTTTGGCGATGCCATCGCCAAACGCCTGCCTGTTTCGATCGTGCATCGAGTCGCCGCAGCGGTGTTCGCACTCCTCGGCATCGGCGTGCTGGTGACCGGTTAGCCTCAGATCGGATAAATGATCGAGTTCGGGATCATTTCCGAGTCGTAGATGCATTCGCGCACCGCAAACTTGAACCCGGCCGGCGTGCGTACCACCACATCGAACGTGCGGCCCACGTTAAACACGGTCGTCGCCTCGGAGAGCTTGGTGCGGAAGACCGCATAGTTGGCTTCGCACCGCCAGCGGTTGGCGCTTGCCTCTCGAATGACGGGTGTGCCCACCACATGCCGCTGGTAGTACGGATCGTGAAACAGTGTTTCCTTGATGCCGTAGACGCGGTCTCGCAGCATGCCCTTGCTGGTGAGCGAGAGCGTGGCGAGCGGAAAGCCGCGCTCATGGTTTTCGCGAGGCTGGACGCGGTAGATGCAATCGTCGGTAAAGAACTCGGGCCACAGGTCCCAGTTGCCGGAGTCGGCTGCGCTCGCATAGTCGGCATAGAGCTGGGTGATCGCGAACCAGTCCTCGAAATTAGGGGCGGACACAGCGCTCGTGTTCATGCTTGGTCTCAGGCTTCGATGACGTCGCGCCAGTAGCGATACATGCCGCGGATCAGGGTTTCGGTCACCATGTGTTCGGTGTCGCCCACCTCGCGGCCGCCGAGCTCGGCCACCGCCCGGTGAAAGGGCTTGCTCTCAAAGGCCTGTTGAGAAAATTCGATGACCTCGCCGTCGTCGGCCGACACGAACCCGGCGGGCCCGAACAGATTGGCCTGGCGCAGGCGCCGCTCGGTCATCTCGGCGCTGTCGTCTTCAAATCCAAAGTGGGTCCAGACGAAATCGAAACTGCCATGACCGTTGGGCTGGATATGGCGGGTGGATACGCTGTTGACCTGCTGTTGCAGGATGACGCTGGGGAAGAGGGTGGTCATGACCGCAGTCGGTTCGCCCCACCACGGCTCGTGCACGATATCGAGAAAGCTCGGGTCATTGAGCTTCATCGACTCCTTGAAGCTCGATATCTGCGTGACCTGTTCGGCTTTGCCGGTTGCGCCCCGGGTGCTGATCATGGCGGCATGCCGGTGACGGTCGTCCATCCGCAGTTGCGACTTGTTGTCGGCGCGCCAGAGCCCAAAGGTGACAAACCAGGTATGAAGCAGACCCGGGTGATAGGGGTCTTTGATGTTCTCCTGCATCAGCTTCCAGTTCCCCGGAATGCGCTGGCGGTTGTAGCCGAGAATTTTTAATGTCCGGCCGTTGAACAGCCGGTCGAAATAGCTGAGGATGGTGGGGCCGAGGAAGTCTTCCAGCGATTCCACCTGATGATCGAACGAGGCGAACACCACGCCGCCCCGGCGCGCCACCTTGAGTTTGGTGAGGCTGTGCTCGGCGGGATTGAAATCGGCGGGCATGCCGCCGTGCACCTCGGTGCCCTGGCGAACACCCCGCCGGAAGGGCACACCCTGCAAATCACCGCCCAGCGAATAGCTCCACTGGTGATAAGGGCAGACGAACTCTTTGCGGTTACCGTGACGCTCGCGACAGAAACGCATGCCCCGATGGGCGCAGACGTTTTCGATCACATGGATCTCGCCCTTCAGGTCGCGTGACAGGATCACCGAGCGTTCGCCGATTGCCGTGCGCTTGTAATCGCCAGGGTTCGGGATCTCAGCCTCGAGACCCACATAGCACCAGTGGCTCTTGTAGAAGAAGCGTTCGAGTTCCCGCCGGTAGAGTTCTTCGCTGGTGTAGGCGAGAAACGGGATCCGGTGCGTGCCGTTGGCCTCCCAGTGAATCTGGTCTGGGAACGTGGTGAGGGGCTCGCCCATTCGAAATCTCCATAAGGGACACGACAATGATAGCGCCGCGTTCGCAGCACGCGCCTGAGCGCTGATTCGGGCCAGGATGCGGGCGCCTGGCGAGGCCGACAAGGCCGCGACTCAAGCGTCCAGGCGGGTACCGGATGCCTTCGCTGCCGCCCCCCACTTGGTCACTTCGGATTCGATGAAGCGGGTGAACTGCGCGCCAGGCAACGCGCGGACCACCGAGCCCGCCTGGGCGACCCGCTGATTGAGCGCGGGGTCGGCGAGCACCGTGGCGAAGTCGCGCGAGATCTTGTCGACGACCGATGCCGGCAACCCGGCAGGCCCCACCAGACCCGCCCAACCCACCGCTTCAAAGTTCGCCAGCCCGTCTACTGGCAGCTCGGCGAGCGCGGGAACATCGGGCAGTGCGGTATTGCGCTCGGCGCTGGTGACGGCGAGCGCCCGAACCCGGCCTGCCTGGATGTGGCTGAGCGACGCTGACACGCTGTCGATCATGAACTGCACCTGGCCGCCGATCAGGTCGGTGAGGGCTGGGCCGCTTCCTTTGTAGGGGATGTGCACGGCAAAGGTCTGCGTCGCGAGCTTGAACATTTCGCAGGCCAGATGCTGCGAGGTGCCCGGGCCGCCTGAGGCGTAACTGAGGCTGCCGGGCTTTTGTTTCATGAGTGCCACCAGTTCGGCCACCGAACGAACCGGCAGATCTCGGTTCACCAGGAGCACGAGCGGCGCCACGAAGGCGAGCGAGATTGCCGTGAAGTCGCGAACCGGGTGGTAGGGCAGCTTCGAAAATACCGAGGGGTTGATGGCGAGCGGGCCGCTCGACACCATGCCCAGCGTGTACCCATCCGCCGGTGATTGCCTGATCGCTTCCATGCCGATGATGCTGCTGCCGCCAGGCCGATTTTCCACGGGCACGCTCTGTCCCCAGATCTGTGCCAGGCGCTCGGCAAAGCTGCGACCGAAAATATCGGTTGCCTGTCCCGGCGGAAAGGGGATGATCATCTTGACGGGCTTTGCAGGCCAGGGAGCCTGTGCCCAGGAAGGCGTCATGCCCCAGGCCGAGGTGGCGAGGGTGGCGAGTTTGAGCAGATGGCAGCGTCGGCCGGGGTATTGAGCTTTTGGGAACATCACGGCGCTCCGGGGCGGTTGTGGCGGTGGGTTGGTGAGAGCATGCGGCTCCATATACCATCAGATCTTAAACAGGGGAGACACCATGAACCATCCATCGTATCGCCCGACCCGCCGCCGGCTGATGTCCTACGCGGCTGCTGCGGGAGTGACCGCCTCAGTAAGTCGTGCGTCTTTTGCGCAGGCCTACCCCGGACGTCCCATCCGGATCATCGTGCCCTATGCGGCCGGCGGCACCTCCGACATCCTCGCGCGTACGCTGGGGGTGCGGGTGGGCGAAGCGCTGGGCCAGCAGATCGTGGTCGAAAACCGGCCGGGGGCCAATGGCGCGCTAGGTAGCGATCTGGTCGCCAAATCGGCGCCCGATGGCTACACCCTGCTTCTCACCGATGTTGGGGGGCTTACCAGCGCCCCTGCGGTGGTTCGCAATCTCCCGTTTGACCCGGTGCGTGATTTCGCGCCGGTCACCCCGGTGGTCTGGTCGCCTCACCTCATGGTGGTGAGCCCGGCGATCACCGCTGGCTCGGTCACCGATCTGGTAGCCCTGGCAAAGTCAAAGCCTGGTCGGCTCAACTGCGCGACGGTGGGTGCCGGCAGTGCGCCGCACCTGGCGGGCGCACTGTTTGCCCTGCGCGCGGGCGTTGATTGGGGCTATGTTCAGTACAAGGGCGGCGCGCAGGCGCTCAATGATCTCGCCGCCAGCCAGTCCGACTTGATGTTCAACGGCATGCTCGCCACGCTTCCCTACGTGAAGGGCGGAAAACTCCGAGCCATCGGT
>JAGWXN010000279.1 GCA_018969885.1 Betaproteobacteria bacterium
TGATCGCTGCCGCGGCCCTGGGGGACCAGGGCGCGCTCATTAACCGCAACGAACGCGAGTTTTCGAGAGTGCCGGGACTCCAGTGGGTGAACTGGCACGAATCGGGGAACGCTCGCCAGGCGAAAAAAAACCCGACCCTTTGAGGGGGCCGGGTTGAATCCACCTTTTGGAGGAGGGTGGAGGAGACACTTAGAGACTGCAGATGCAGCCAACAAAGCGAATGCTACGGAAATCTGTTGTGCAACGCAAGAGCGCCGTCCGCCGCGGGTGTGAAATTCGACACAGTCTTTCCCTGACTGTCGCAGTACACCAACAAATCACCGTAAGTATTTGATCTCTATCAATGGAAGGCTATCTGAGCGTCCTAGGAAATACGCGCTACCCAACGCCGGAGACCCTACTCTTAAATCAGCGAAGCCCGAGTCGGAAATAGGGATTGCGCAGTGCAGCATCGGCAAGGAGGCTGGCTGGCAGATAATGCCGGCGGACAATCCATGGCGCGCGACCATCCCGCGCCGCCGCCTCCTTCAAGCCCTGGAGCACACACCATGAAAGCAAGCGTCAGTTGGACCGGCCCCGGCGGAATGAGCTTTGTCGCCGAAACCGGGAGCGGCCATGCGGTTCTGATGGACGGCGCAGTCGAAGGGGGCGGACGCAACCTGGCGCCGCGCCCCATGGAGATGGTGTTGCTCGGCACCGGCGGCTGCACCGCCTACGACGTGGTGGTGATTCTCACGAAAAGCGGGTTGGACGTCCGCGGCTGCGAAGTGAGGCTGGAGGCCGTACGCGCCGAGGCCGATCCCAAGGTTTTTACGCGCATCCATTTTCATTTCGTAGTTCGCGGCCGCGGGCTGAAGCCGAATATCGTCGAGCGGGCCATCAAGCTGTCCCACGACAAATATTGTTCGGCCTCGGCCATGCTTGCCCACACGGCGGAAATCAGCACCAGCTGGGAAGTCGTTGAAGACTGAGGCTGCCTGACCGCGCCGCCGCGTTCTAGCTCAGACCCGATGCGCCACCGTGGTCATCACCCGGGCAGCCGCGCGCATCCCTTGCTGAACGACCGTTGGGAGCTCTGCCCCGCCCATTTCGTGCGCGCGGCGCGCATGCGCGGTTTCGTCGCGCTGCATGGCCTCAACGATTTGCCTGGAACGCTGATCTGCCGCAGGTAAGCGGTTGAGGTGGGACCCCAGATGCGCCTCCACCTGGCGCTCGGTCTCGGCCATGAAGCCCAGGCTCCAGCGGTCGCCCACGCGTCCTGCCACCAGTCCCATGGCAAGCGAACCGGCAAACCACAAGGGGTTCAGGAGCGAAGGCGACGCCCCGAGTTCGTTCAGCCGCGATCGCGTCCAGGCGAGATGGTCGGCTTCCTCGCGCGCCGCCCCCAGAAAGTATTCCCGCAGTGCCGGGTCGGACGTGCTCGCCGCCTGTCCCTCATAGAGCGCCTGCGCGCAGATTTCGCCGACATGGTTCACCCGCATCAACGCGCCCGACAGCCGGCGCTCGGGCTCGGTGAGTTCAACCTCGTCGGCCAACTGCGAGCCGCTTGATGCGCCCGGCACCGGCCGGCGGGCAGGTACCGCATCAGAAAGCGTGGCAAGCGCGCGACACGCGCCCCCCAGCACACGATCCACCAGCGAAAAGCGCCGAAGCGACTCCATCACATCTCCTCAGGCGACGCCTGCTTCCACGACAAACGACACCACGGTTGCACATGAGCCGCCGATATTGAGCGTGGCCGCCCGCCGCGCGCCGGCCACTTGATAATCGCCCGCCTGGCCACTGACCTGGCGCGCAGCATCCAGCACCATCCGAGCGCCGGTCGCGCCCACCGGATGCCCGCCACCGATCAGGCCGCCCGAGGGGTTGACCGGCAGTCGGCCCCCCATCTCGATATCGCCCGACTCCACCGCACGCCAGCTCTGCCCGGGCTCGGTCAGGCCGAAGTGATCAATGGCCATGTATTCGGTGGTGGTGAAACAGTCATGCGTTTCGAGGACATCGAACGCCGCTGGGCCCGACACGCCGGCCCGCGACCAGGCATCGGTAATCGCCGCACGCACATGCGGAAACACATAGGCATCGCCACGGCTCCGCTCGAGCTTGTCTAGCGCGCGCAAGCCCACCGTGCGGTGGCCCCAGCCCGTGATTTTGGGTAGCCGATCAAGCGCCTGCCCGGTGCGGGCAGCATGCTCGGCCGCGAACCGCCCCGAAGCGAGCACCAGCGCGCAGGCGCCGTCGGTGATTTGCCCGCAGTCCTGCCGGCGGGTGCCGGGTTCGATGACCGGATTGGCTTCGTCGTCGTCGGTAAAGCTCGCCGCATCGAACGCCCACTTGCGCGTCTGAGCAAGCGGGTTACGCTTGGCATTGCCGTAGTTGAGCTCGGCGATACGGTTCAGATATCGCCGATCAAGACCATAGCGCCGCTCATATTCAAAACCCATCATGCCGAAGGCCGCGGGCCAGAGAAAACGACAGTCAATGCCTTCTCTCCCCTGCCAGCCGGCGGCGTTTTGATTGGCTGACGATACATCGCCCGGGAGATTCTTCAGCTCCTCGGCCCCCACCACCAGCACGCAGTCGTAGCGCCCAGCCTCGATCTCGGCCATGGCAGTGAGAATCGCAAGCGAGGCCGAGGCGCATGCCCCCTCGTGCCGCATGGCGGGCACGCCCCAGAGCGCCGGCACCACCGATGACACCATGGCGCCGAGGTGTGCCTGGTTGCGCTGAAGCTCACCAAACGCATTACCCACATGGATGGACTGGACCACGCCGGCCTCCACGCGGGCCGCCTCGAGCGCACCAAGCGTCGACTCTCGGATCATGTCGGAGAGGTCCTGTCCGTTTCGCGACCAGACCCGCGCAAAATCGGTCTGGTGGCCGCCGAGAATATAGGTGGGCGATGTCATGGCTTGGCCTTCATCTGAGGGCGGCGAACCGGGCGCGCGCCTGACGGTATTCTGACTCAAGCCGGTCGACCACCGACGCAACCGGCTCAATGGCATGGATGCTGCCCAGTCCCTGCCCGGCGCCCCAAAGATCTTTCCAGCCGCGCGAGGCCTCGACGGAGCGGTTGCTGTCGTAGACCCGCTCACGTTTGTCGGGCAGGGCCGAGAGGTCGACGCCAAGCCGTTTGAGAGACGGGATCAGCCAGCTGGCGGCAGTGCCGGTGATGCGGTCGCTCACCACCAGATCATCGGCGGTGGAATCGACCACCATCTGCTTGTACTCGGGCGCGGCCTGGCTCTCCACGGTGGGGATGAAGCGCGTACCCATGTAGACCAGATCGGCGCCGGATGCGATCGCCCCGGCCACGCCCCAGCCGTCGGTGATACCGCCCCCCGCGATCACCAGGCCGTCAAAGAACTCGCGTACCGCGCTCACGAAGGCAAAGGGTGACAGATGACCCGTGTGACCGCCCGCCCCTGCGCAGACACAGGCAAGGCCATCCGCCCCCGCGGCCACCGCCTTCCGGGCCAGGGTCAGGTTGACGACATCGGCGATCACGATGCCGCCGTAGGCATGCACCACCTCGATGGCCGGCTTGGGACTCCCTAGCGCCGTGATGACGATGGGCGGCTGGTAGCGGGCGATGAGCGCGAGGTCGTCGGGCAGGCGGGCGTTCGAGGAATGGGTGACCAGATTGGCCGCCCAGGGGCCAATGCGCGCCTGCGGGCTCTCGGCCCGCGCGCTCGCAAGTCCTTCGGTGATGGTTGCCATCCACTGATCCAGCACCTCAATCGGGCGGGCGTTGGGCGTGGGGAAGGCGCCCACGATGCCGGCCCGGCAGGCGGCCAGCACCAGGTCGGGGCCCGAAATGAGGAACATGGGGGCGGCGATGATGGGCAGGCGGAGTTGTTGAATCGCACCGGTTGTAGCGGCGAGCATCGCTTCTCCTGGGGGCCACGCGACAGGGCCGCTCTCGCGGCCGGGGATATCGCCAGGATTGTGGCCAGGATCAGACTGGCGCTGCAAGTCGCCAGGCAGCGGCAGTTTTATCCGCCGGTGTTGCATGGGTGCAACGCCGAGCCAGGCTCAGGACCGCTTTTCTTTGCAGCCCTCCCCCGCCTCTGTTCAAATACGCTTCAACTTCCCGTCAGGAGGTTGGCACGGGTGCCGCAATCTTCCGATTGCGTCCCCTCGATCTAAAGAGACTTGTACAACTCTTCAAGAGGCATGCAATGAAAAAATCACTCATCGCGTTGGCAGTGCTGGGCACTTCCTTCGCAGCGTCCGCCCAAGTGACCCTTAGCGGCCGCGGGGCAATGGAAGTTGGTAACTGGCAAGCCACTGGCGCCACCGCAGGCGTGGCTTCCGATTTCCGGGACCGCACCCGCGTTGCCGACGTCGGCTCGCGCGTCATCCTCAGCGTGAACGAAACCCTCGGCGGCGGACTGCGTGCCTTCGCAATGTGCGAAACCGGCATCAACATCGATAACGGCAGCTCCACCGGCCAGGCCAACACCAACAACGCCAACACCACGACAT
>JAGWXN010000280.1 GCA_018969885.1 Betaproteobacteria bacterium
AATGCGGCGGCGATGGATGCCTTCGGTATCCACCCCGGGCGCCGTTTCGCGATGTGGGACTGGGTCGGCGGACGCTATTCCGTCTGGTCTACGGTTGGACTCGCCCTCGCGATCGCTATCGGGCGCGAGGGCTTTCTTGACTTCCTCGCGGGCGGTCGTGCGATGGACATGCATTTCCGCAGCGCTCCCTGGCGCGAGAACCTGCCGGCACTGCTCGCTGCAGTGGGAATCTGGAACATCAATTTCCGAGATGTTCCGACGCTCGCGGTGCTGCCGTACACCGATCGCCTCGCGCGCTTCCCGGCTTTTCTGCAGCAGCTCGAGATGGAGAGCAACGGCAAGTCCGTCATGCGTGACGGTGCGGCGGTCGAGTGCGACACCGCGCCAGTGGTGTGGGGCGAGCCGGGCAACAACGCCCAGCACTCGTTTTTCCAGTTGCTGCACCAGGGAACGCTGCGGGCAGCCCTCGACTTCATCCTGGTACGTCGCTCGCCGACCGGCGACCCGACGGCGCAGCGACTCGCCAACGCCAACGCGCTCGCGCAGATCGAAACATTCGCCGTCGGTCAGACAATCGATGACCCGCACCGGCGGCACCCCGGGTCGGTGCCCCAGTCGGTGATCCTGCTCGATGAGCTGAGCCCGGTCACGCTCGGTGCGCTGGTGGCCCTTTACGAGCATAAGGTCTACGTGCAGAGCATTGTCTGGGGCATCAATGCCTTCGACCAGTTCGGCGTTGAACTCGGCAAGAAGATCTGCAGCCGTATGATCGAGGCCATACAGACGGGGTCTTCGAAGGGATTTATCAGCATCCGTGGGCTGTTGCGTGGAGTGGCCTGGTAATGCAGGGTCGGTCTTTAAGATTCTATTTGCTGATCCTTGTGGGCTTTGCCCTACCCCTTCAGGCCCGGGCGCAGGTCAACGATTTGGGGATGGGCGGTATCCTCGACATTCCGACGTCACGGATGCAACAGGACGATACGCTTACGACGACCTACTCGCGGAAGACGGTTTCAGACGTATACGCGATTGGCTACCAGATCCTGCCCAATGTCGAAGCGAGTTTTCGCTACACCATTTTCAATGCCCGGGAAAAATCGCCGATCCCGGGCACAAGGTGTTTTTTCGGCGCTGATTTCTGCGATAACAATAAAGATCGTAGCTTCGAGATCAAATACAGGCTTCGCGAAGAGACCGAGCAATTGCCGGAGATTTCGGTGGGAATCCGCGACCTTCTCGGGACCGGGCTTTGGGGTTCAGAGTACGTTGCGGCCTCCAAACGCTACGGTAATCTCGACCTTAGTCTGGGACTTGGATGGGGGCGACTTGCAGATCGATCGGTCGCCGAGAACCCCCTGAAGAGCCTGAGCAGCCGGTTTGCGCAGCGGTCGTCCGAATTCGGACTGGGCGGGAACTTTTCCTCCAGCGCATATTTTCGAGGCGACAAGATCGGACTGTTTGGCGGCTTTCGGTACTCCATTCCGAAGTGGCGTGTCGATTTACTGGCCGCGTACAACAGTGACAGCTACTCCAACGAGCGGAAACTCGGGACCATCCGGGACGCGCATCCGTTGAGCTATGGCGTCGAGTGGGAGGCGACCCCCGGGGTCAGGCTGACGGTCAGTTGGCAGCAGGGGAATAGCCTCGCACTCAAGCTTTCCGCAGCCCTCGATACCGCAGCCGAATCGCTGAGGAAAACGCCATCGGGCTTCGGTGATCGCACCGGAATTGCCCCGGTAGCGGAACTTGAGCCGAACGCAGGGTGGTGGCCGCGACTGGTCAGCGACGCCGAAGCTTCCGGACTGCTCGTCCACGAAATGAAGATCGACGACGACGGCACTATGCACCTTCGATACAGCAATGGCGCCTATCAGATCGAGGCCGACGCTGTCCGAAGGGTGTTGTCCCTAGTTGATCAATACGCGCCTCTCTTCGTGACCAGCGTTGTGGTCACTGGCGATGCGCTCGGGCTGACGACGCACAGCATCCGATATGGGCGTCCTGATCTCTCGCAACCAGCCCTTGGCGTGCTGCCAAGACCGATCGAAATCATGCCCCCGGAGACCATCACCAATCCCGACAAGGTCCGTGGGTATCGGTACCCCAACGGTGAGTGGAATTTGGGTCTTGGGGCGCGGGCTTACCTGTTCGATCCGGACTTTCCGTTGCTCTACCAGGTGTCGCTGCGTGCCCGTGGCGACGTGGATTTCGGTGACGGCTGGGGTTTGACAGGAACTTGGGTGCAGAGTTTGAAGAGTCAGTTTGGTCGGATCACCCGGGGCGGAAATTCCCTTTTGCCGCCGGTCCGGACGGATTTGACCCGTTACCTTCAGGAGGGCGCCAGCGGTATCGATGAATTGGCGCTCGTTAAGCGTGGAAAGCTCGGTAGAGACCTGTACTACCAGACATACGGCGGAATCCTCGAGGAAATGTACTCCGGTGCAGGTGCGGAGGTTCTCTGGCGTCGACAGGATTCTCCGTTCGCCTTTGGCGCCAACATCAACGCGGTGGTGCAGCGCGAATTCGACAAGCTTTTCGGGGTGCGGAATTACAAGACCATCACAGGACATGTCAGCGCGTACTGGGCCACGCCGATCCCCAACTTCGACGTCGCGCTACATGCAGGCCAATACTTGGCGCGAGACGTCGGCGCAACCCTGGAAGTTCAAAAGCGGTTTGCCAACGGTTGGTCGGTTGGGGCGTTCGCGACGCTGACCAATGTGCCCTTCGCTGTATTCGGCGAGGGGAGCTTCGACAAGGGTCTTATTTTCAACATCCCCTTCGATCTCTACTCACCTAGAAATACCCGAAGCTCGTACCGAACCATTCTGCGGTCCATCAATCGGGATGGTGGCCGTATGCTCGACAACTGGCCAGGTGGCTTGTGGGAAAACATGCGCAGGACTCACGGCGACTGGTTGCGCCAAAACCGAGACCGGATGATTCCCGAATGAGCAGAATTAGGGTTTCAGTGTGCCTCGCGCTGGCGCTGGTCGGCTGTTTGGTTCTGACTGCGGGCTGCGCTGTCCGGATAAATCAGCTGGAAACGGCGAAGAGGCTCGTACCCCAATTCGGAGCAGGTCGGGAACTTATGGAGTACGCTTGGTTGCTCTCCTTCAACGGCGGGGAGGTGACGGTGTACCCCGTTGAGGCCAAGGGTAGAAACGTACTTTTCGCGAATGGCAACGGTCTTCGTCTGACTTGGGATGGAGAAACCGTGATCGTAATCGACGGGTTCCCTGGTGCATTGGGTCGCTACGAATCCGGGGTTGAGGGCGCCGAGCGATGGTACGCCCGGGCCGGACTACCCGCGGTGCGGCTCCGCTGTAGTCCACAGCGGCAGTGGAGGCTCACGGACGACCGCAAGGGATGGCGACAGGAGTGCTCCGGGATTGCCGCCGGCCGAACAGTCAGAGCCGAGCATCTGGTGGAGTTTGACGCCCGAGACAACATCCGGTTGATAGAGGCGACGTTGATACCGGGCGTGTCGCCAATGCGCTTGCGTAGATTCACTCCATAAAAAAACGCCCGGGATTACCGGGCGTTTTTCGAACATCTTCCGATCCGATCAACGAGTGCCAGAAGTGGTCGTCGTTGTAGTCGTAGTAGTCGTCACCGTTGTCGTAGTCACCGGCGGCGGGGGCGGCGGCGGAGGCGGCGGAGGAGGCGGCGGAGGCGGCGGAGGCGGCGGCGGAGGCGGCGGAGGCGGCGGAGGCGGCGGAGGCGGCGGAGGCGCGTTGTCGTTACCGCCGCTCTCTACCGCAGCAATACCGAGGCCGACTACGCCGACGGCGATGATCGCCGGCAGAACAGCAATACCCGCTGCGGCACCTGCGGCTGCTCCCGCAGCGGCAGCGCCGCCAGCAACGGCTCCCCCAGCGGCTGCACTACCCGTGCCGGCCGCAGCAGCGCCCGTGGCGGCCGCACCGGTGGTGGTGGCACCCGAAGACGTGGCGGCACCCGCCGCGGTGCTTGAGCTACCCGTACCGGCAGCCTGAGAGGCCGCAGCCTTTTCGGCTGTCTGGGTGGCGGGAGCCGCAGCGGGCTTGGCCGCCGTCTGGGAGTTCTGGGTGAACGCGGCGTTCGAGGCCAGCTGTACAACAGCCGCAAGTGCGGCAATCGACGCCAAGCGGGTCTTTTTATCCATGAGCGGGGTGCACCTCTACAAAATCAGGCGAAAGTTTATCGACCCTCGCACGGGAGGGTCAAGGAATAATTTGTGAATTTCGGTGTGCGCCAGTTTGACGATACGGAAGTCGGACTCTATCATGCGCGGCTCCGCAGGGGAAACTCGTCGGGGCATGGCGCAGTCTGGTAGCGCATCTGCTTTGGGAGCAGAGGGTCGGGGGTTCGAATCCCTCTGCCCCGACCAGTCCGAACCATGATTGAATGGCTTGGCGGGGCGCCCGTAGCTCAGTTGGATAGAGCAACGGCCTTCTAAGCCGTAGGTCGCAGGTTCGACTCCTGCCGGGCGCGCCATC
>JAGWXN010000281.1 GCA_018969885.1 Betaproteobacteria bacterium
GCTTTAGTGAATAATGGAAGTGCGACAGCAGCGGATATTGTGGATATGGCGCGGTTAGCTCGTAGCGCAGTGAAAGATAAATTTGGAATTGTTTTAGAACCAGAAGTGCAGTTTGTGGGCCTTAGTTTATGAAGAGATTAATTGCGCTGACCATATTGTTGATGGCATCTGCTTTTCCTGCAAATGCCCACAGCTCTTTGGTGAGTTCTAACCCTTCTGCAGATTCCACGGTCGTGGATTTTCCAATGGAAGTAACGCTGACATTTAATGAAGAGTTATTGAAAGTTGGCCAGGAGAATCCAAATAAAGTGGAAGTTTTTGATGAATCAGGTGTTTTAGTTTCAGGAGCATCTGTTTTATCGGGCGCGAGTATTGCGGCGCCTGTGGGAATCAATGGCAACGGTGCATATACGGTGAAGTATCGCGTGGTCTCAAAAGATGGCCATGTGGTGGAAGATGAATATCAATTTAACGTGGAGTCACCGATTGCAATTGCAACGCCGATTTCTGCGCCGATTGAGCCATCTGAAGATGGATCGAATTTATTGATCAGGATTGTTGTGCTTGCTGCCCTTGGTTTCGGGGTATTTATTTCATTTCGGAAAGCAAATTCTTTATTCGGGTCACGAGAATGGCTGCGCGATAAAACTTGTTCCAGCGATGCGAGCCCGCGATGTATTCGAGCGAGCTGTTATCGGGCCCCACATCGGTGAGTGCCACCCAGATCGACAGGATCTGATTGCCTCGCATGGGCCAGAACGGCAAGTCGTGATGCCAGTCGGTCATCTCGGAGGTGTTGGGCTCTTTCACAAACACCTGGTCGTAGAACATGCGTACCTGGTCGACGCCCATCAGCGAGGCGGCGATTTCGGCATTGGGCGATTCGAGTGCCCAGGCGCGGAAGTCATCATCCCAGTGCCAGACAAACGAATTGATATGGTAGCGGCCTCGTGTGCCGCCCATCGCCTGGGTGACCTCACGCGGTCTGGCTAGGGGGTGCGAGGCGTCCATCACGCGGTTGACCGCTTCGGTCATGCGTTCGATCCAGTCATGGTCAAACATCTGCCGCAGGCAGACGACGCCATCTCGGTCGAAATCGGCGCGGTCTTGTGCGGTGACGGGATTCAACGGCTGTCGGTTCATGATGTCTCCCCGGTGTTGTCAGAATGAATAGCCCCAGCCCGCGATGGGCCAGGAGGCGACCTCGCCAGCCGAATTGGCGAGCGCCGCGACATAACGATCGGGACGAAGGAGCGCGTGCTGCGCGCCCATCGACCTGAGCCAGCTGCCAAGCGCAGGGTCGCTGAGTTGGCAGACATTGAGCCGCTTGAGTACGGCGCGCGCATCGGGCGATGCTTGCAGCGAATCAGGGTCTGAGGACAGCAGCGCAAACCGGTGCGCGGCCAGTGCGTCGTCGAGCAGACGACCGTCTGACAAGCGCGGCTGTGAGGCGAGGGTGCCCGCCACTGCCACGCCGGTGTGGGCGCCTGGCCCGATCGCGGGCGACAGGTTGACAATCTCAGCGGTACCCTCGCGTGCGAAGCGCTGATCGCGGAGTGCCGCCACCGCCGGATCGGTGGTCTGGATGATCTCGCCCAGCCGCATGGCGGTTTCAATAAACTCGCGCGCATGGGGCAGCCGCTCGCTCTCGTAGCTGTCCAGAATGAGCTCTGCAGCTTCGCTGCGTACGACGGCGGCCAGCTTCCAGGCAAGGTTCGCGGCATCTCGAATGCCAGCGCACATACCCTGTCCGAGAAATGGGGGCGTCTGATGCGCGCTGTCTCCGGCGAGCAGCAGCCGGCCCGCGCGCCAGCGCGAGGCGATCAGCGAATGAAAGGTGTAGAGCGCTGATCGGACGAGCTTCGCCTGGTCAGGGCGAATCCAGGGCGCGAGCAGCGTCCAGAGCTTTTGGGATTCGAGGAGCGCCTTCGGGTCATCGCCAGGCATCACCATGATTTCCCATCGCCGGCGACGACCGGTGACATTGACGAAAGTGGTGGGGCGGGCTGGGTCGCAGTATTGAACGGTGGGCTGCGGCAGGGCGACATCGGCGGTCAACTCGACATCGACCACGAGCCATTCCTGATGGAGACCCAGATCGTGAAGCGGACCGCCGATTGCCTCGCGGACGATGGATCGCGCCCCGTCGCAACCCACCACCCAGCGGGCGCGCAGTGTTTCGTCGGGGCCCTCGGAGAGGGTGCTGCGTACGCGGACCGCGACCTCATCAGCCTGCTGCGTGACGCTTAGCGCCTCGAGGCAGTTTCTCACCTTCACGCAGCCAAACCGATCGAGCCCACGCCGCAGCGCACCTTCGAGATCGGGCTGGTGGAACAGATAGTTGGTCGCCCAGCCTTGCGGTCCCTGTGCAGCGGCAGGCTTTCGTTCGAGCATCAGGAGGCCTTGGGCGTTCACATATTGCATGCCCGAGGACGGACGCAGATGGGGTTCCAGGGCCGCTGCGAGGCCCATGTTCTGAAATACGCGCATCACCTCGCCGTCGAAATGCACCGCGCGCGGTAAATCGAGGAGTCCCGGCTCGCGATCGATGACCAGTGTGTCGAGCCCCATGGCACCCAGCAGGTTGGCCAGCGCTGCGCCGGTGGGGCCGAGTCCGATGATCAGGACATCGTGAAGCGGATCTCGGCTCATGCGCGTCTTCGCGAGGTTGAGCGGGCGATGGAGGTGATGCCTTCGTGGTGGTCGGGGGCATCACTGAATTCGGCTAATCGATGGCTGATGGACTGGCCAGCCGCGCGAATGCGACCCGTCAGCCGTTCGAGGTCGGTGACCGCAAGCCGTTCTCGCGAGAGCGCGGCGATCACGCTGCCAAGGATGTCACCGTCGGCTGCAAAGACGGGGGCTGCCACCCCGACATAGCCCGGATCGAGCTCGCCATGCGATACAGCAAACCCCTGCCGACGGATCGCAGCAAGCGATAGCCTCACCTCTTCCCACTGGCCGCCAAGTTTGGCGTCGTGTGCATCGGCACGATGCGCGTCGTATAGCCTGCGCAGGCGGGCGCGCGGAAAGTGCGCCACGATGATTTTCGATCCTGCGCCTCGAAACGGCGGCAGCGGGCGGCCTCGCCCGAAGCTGAGCGGCAGCCGCTCGAGCCCATGCTGCTGATGGGTCGTGACGATGTGATCGCCATAGCGGCCCACCAGATTCACTTCAAAGCCGGTGGCCGATGACAGGTCAGAGATGACGGAGAGCCCGGCACGCAGCAGCGGGTCACTCTGTCGGATTTGCCAGTCGAGTTCAATGATGCGCGGCCCGAGCGCATAGGTGCCCGGTGCAAGCCTCACCAGCAGGCCGCTTGCGACCAGTTCGCGCAGATAGCGATAGCCCGTTGGTCGCGTAAAGCCCAGCGACTCGGTCATGGCCTCGGCGCTGAGGGTGGGGCGATCGGGCCCGAACAGGCTGAGGATCGAGAGGGATGATCCCAGGCTGCTCATGGAGACTCGCGGCGATTCATAGACGCCAATATCTCAAATAGTGACATTTGCTTCAAGCGATAGCCCCTGCTTTGACGCCTCACTGCAGTGAATTCTTGAATATTGACATTTCTTCAATATCCACTACATTGCCTCGCATAACACTCACCAGGAGACACCCATGGGCACCAGCATCCAGCGATTCCGAATCCGTGCACTCTGTGCGGCCGCCGCGCTCGTCGTGGCAGGCGCCAGTGCTGGCGTTCAGGCGCAGACGGTTAAGCTCAAGTTCGCCATCTTTTCGCCTGACAAGGAGGCCACCTTTCAGAGCGTGTTCAAGCCCTTTGCCGAAGCGGTCAACAAGGAGGCGGGCGGCACCATCGAAATCGAACTTTTTCCCAATGGTGCGCTGGGGCGGAGTCCTGTTCAGCAGGCGCAGATGGTGCTCGATGGTGTGGCCGATCTCGCCTGGGTAATCGCCTCTTACACGCCAGGGCGCTTTCAGGAAAATGAGGTGTTCGAACTGCCCGGCGTCTTTGCCGACCTCCGCGAGGCGACGCTGGTGTTCACGCGGCTCGTAAACAGCGGCAAGATCCGCGGCTACGACGATTTCTTTCCGATCGGTTTATTCGGCACGGCCCCCTACAGCCTGCACTCGCGCTCGGCGATCAATTCAATTGCCGACATCAGAGGCAAGAAGATCCGCACCTCAGGCGCCATTGAAAGCGAAACCATCAAGGCGCTGGGGGGTGTTGCGATCGGCATGCCCGTCACGGAGGTGCCCGAGGCGATCAGCCGCGGCACCATCGATGGCACCACCTCGCATCCTGCGCCGCTGGTCGACTTCGGAATTTCCCGCGTCACGAGCGCGCACTATTTCACTCGGCTGGGCGTCGTGCCCCTCGCCATGCTGATGAACCGAAAGAAGTTCGACTCGCTTCCCAAGCCCGCGCAAGATGCGATCCGCAAATACAGCGGTGAATGGACCGCCGCTCGGTTCAATGAAGGCATTGGCAACTACAACGCGTCCGTGGTGAAGCAGT
>JAGWXN010000282.1 GCA_018969885.1 Betaproteobacteria bacterium
GGCAATAGCGAACCACAGGCCGGCAGGGCGAGACAAAACAGCAGCGCCATCGAGACGCGGGCGCGCCGGTACCGCGAGAGAGTGATCGCCATTTCCCGATCATGCGGTGTTTCGCTCAATGGATAAGCAAGGGATCAGCGATGCGCTTGCCATCACTCAACCATGGTGGCGCTTCCGGTCATCAGCCAGCCGTTTTGTCTGGCGTCGATCTGGGCGCACAATAGCGGGTTAGTTCAATTTAACCGAGCCCCGAGTCGGGTCCGTTCGGTCATGCGCAATCGCCCGAGTCACTTGTCTTGGGTGGTTGACCCGGTCGGTTGGTCAGGTCGATGACCTGAGGCGCGGCCAGCAGAGGCGCGATCGATCAGCGAACGACTAGCGAACGATCAGCGCTAACGCGTACCCGAACACCTCCAGGCGAAGGCCACCCTGCGTGAATACCACCCCTTCCGTCGCTCAAGAACCCTCCTCACCGCTTCCCGGCGAGCCCGCGCCGGCGGCCCCATCCGCAGACCCGGCTCCGGTCATCACCTTCCAGTCCTTTGGGCTGGCAGAGCCCATCCTCCGAGCGGTCCATGAATTGGGCTACCGCGAGCCCACGCCGATTCAGGCGCAGGCGATTCCGGTGGTGATGAAGGGTCATGACGTGATGGGCGCTGCTCAGACCGGTACCGGTAAGACCGCGGGATTTGCGCTCCCTATCCTTCAGCTTCTGCTGCAGTATGCCAACGCGAGCGCCTCGCCCGCGCGTCATCCGGTGCGGGCGCTGATTCTGGCCCCGACTCGCGAACTCGCCGACCAAATTTATGTGAACGTTCGCGAATATGCGCGTCATAGCCACTTGCGCAGCGCGGTGGTGTTTGGCGGCGTGGATATCGCGCCGCAGATCGCCGCGCTTCGCCAGGGTTGCGAGGTGCTGATCGCCACGCCAGGGCGGCTGCTCGACCATCTGGGCCAGCGCACGGTCAGCCTTGCGCAGGCCGAAATCCTGGTGCTTGATGAGGCGGATCGTATGCTGGACATGGGCTTCCTGCCCGATATCCAGCGGATCATCAATGCATTGCCGACCAAGCGGCAGAATCTCATGTTCTCGGCAACGTTCTCCGAGGAGATCCGTAAGCTCGCCGGCAGTTTTCTGAAGCATCCGATTTCGATCGAAGTGGCGCGCCGCAATGCGGCCGCTGACACCGTTGAGCAGGTCGTCTATCGGGTGGCCGACACAGAATCCAAGCGTGCGGCGGTGGCACAACTCGTGCGCGACCGTGGCATCAGCCAGGTCATCGTGTTCACCAATACCAAGATCGGCGCCAGCCGACTGGCGCGTCAGCTCGAGCGCGACGGGCTCAACGCCAGCGCCATTCACGGCGACAAGTCGCAGCAGGAGCGACTGGCCACGTTGGAAGGCTTCAAGAAGGGTGAGGTGAGCGTGCTCGTGGCCACCGATGTGGCCGCGCGCGGGCTCGATATCGCCGAACTGCCCGCGGTCATCAACTACGACCTGCCTTACAGCCCCGAGGACTATGTGCATCGAATCGGTCGCACGGGTCGCGCAGGCGCAAGCGGGCTCGCCTTGTCGCTCATGACGGGCGATGATGAACGGCTGCATCAAGACATTGAGAAGCTCCTCAAGCGCAAACTCGAGGTGCGTACGCTCACCGTTGAACGGCCTGCCTCCGATGACACCGAGCGCAGCGGACGTCAACGGGACTCTGATGACCGTCCTCCCCGTCGCAGCCGCGACGAGCGCGTGACGCGGTCCCCAGATCGCCGGGCATCATCAGCCTCTGCGGTCAACGTTGATCCTTTCTTCCTCAAGCCCTATGAGCCTGCGGCGCCCATCGCTGGGGCGGCAGAGCCGCCACCGGCGGCACCTGCTCGAGCCGCGGGCCGCCCTGCGCGACGGGTGGCTGTGCTCCTGGGCGGGGAACCCCTCAAGCGCTAACCGGTGGGCGTGCCGCCTGGTGATGCCGCTGGGGAAGAGGCCGAGCGCAGGTAGACGCTCATTGCCCAGCGCTCGGTGGCGCGGTCCCAGAATGTGGTGAGCGAATCGGTTTCAACCGGTTCGAGCCCAAGGTGCTTCAGGGCGTCGTTGAGCGCCCGAACAGGTTGCGAGAGGTCAATAGGCGCTGCGCCGGTCTGCTTGGAAAGCTTCTGACCGTTGGCGGCAAGGACCACCGGGATATGCAGGTAGCGGGGCCTGGGCAGTCCCAGAAGCTGCTGCAGGTGGATTTGGCGTGACGTTGACCCCTCCAGATCGCACCCGCGCACGATATCGGTGACGGATTGAATGCCGTCGTCCACCACCACTGCCAGTTGATAGGCCCAGATGCCATCGGCCCGGTAGACGACGAAATCGCCGACGCTCGACAGAAGATCATCCCGATGCGTACGACCGCTACGGTCATGCCAGAGGATCGGGTTGACCGGAACACGAACGCGCCAGGAGCGGGCGCTACGTCCGTTGGGAAGCCCATGACGACAGGTGCCAGGATAGACGAGCTCGCGCCCCGGGGGCTCATCGCCCGCATGCGCCGACCGTTTGGCGGCGGCGCTCCGGTCGGCGGTACCCGCGCTTCCCCAGTTCAGGCGCGAGTCGGCAAGTTCAGCGCGCGTGCACCCGCATGGATAGACCTCCCCGGCTGCCCGGAGTCGATCGAGCGCTGCCGCGTAGCGGGCGCGCCCCGCACTTTGAAAGCTGGGCTCGCCGTGGGGCCGCATGCCCAGGCGGCTGAGAACCGCGAGGATGGCTTCGGTGGCGCCCTTCTGAACGCGAGGGGTGTCAACATCTTCAATGCGCAGCAGCCAACGACCCTGGTGTGCGCGGGCATCGAGATAACTGGCCAGTGCTGCAACCAGCGAACCTGCGTGAAGTGGACCCGTGGGCGAGGGCGCGAACCGACCGATGTAGCCGGCGGCCGTGATCGGCTGGGGAGCGGTCGATGGACTGAGCGGGGTCATGCGTCAGGGGTCCGGTAAATCAGCGTTCGCATCATCGGCTTCTTTCCGATCAAGATCCGCTGGTCTTTACACTGATGCAATCTTTAACCCTCGCATTCCGGAACGAAGACGTTCCGGACTCATAAACGGTGCGCGCCCATGTTCACGATCCGACGTTCCAACGAGCGCGGCCAGGCCGACCTGGGCTGGCTGAAATCGCGGCACAGCTTCTCGTTTGCTTCGTACCAAGACCCTGCGCATATGAATTTTGGTCCCCTGAGGGTGATCAACGAAGATTGGATTGCGCCTGGCACGGGCTTTGGCATGCATGGTCACCGTGACATGGAGATCATCACCTATGTGTTGGAGGGCGCAATCACGCATCGTGACAGCATGGGCAATTCGTCTGTGATCCGGGCCGGCAGCATCCAGAAAATGAGCGCTGGAACGGGAGTGATGCACTCTGAACACAATCGAGAGTCAGCCATCACCACCCATATGCTGCAGATCTGGATTACGCCGAATCGGTTGGCTGTCGAGCCTGGCTACCAGGAGCGCCTGATCGACGATGCGTCGCGCCGCGGTCAACTTGCGCTGATCGCTTCGGGCAACGAGGAAGATGGCGCGGTGCATATTTGTCAGGACGTGCGTCTGTGGGCCGGGCGCTTCAATGATGCCGAGCAGGAGCGACGTACGCTAGACGCCCGTCGTCGGGTTTATGTTCATGTGGCCCGAGGCGCGCTTCATGTCAATGGCAGCCCGCTTGTGGCGGGCGATGCGGCGATGCTGGTTGACGAACCCGAACTGACGCTCGAATCGGGCAATGCGGCCGAAGTGCTGGTTTTCGATCTGCCCTGATCCAGGAGCCAGCGTTCATGTCGCTCATCGTCATTGCCTACCACTCCGGCTACGGTCACACGCGCCGGGTTGCCCAGGCGCTCCGGGAGGGCGCCGCATCGGTCACCGGAACTCGCGCCGAATGGCTCGATGTGAGTACGATCGACGATCAGGGATGGGAGTTGCTGGCTGAAGCCGACGCGATTGTCTTTGGCGCACCCACCTACATGGGTGGACCCTCGGGCGTCTTCAAAACCTTCGCTGACGCGACTTCCCGGGCCTGGTTCTCTCAAGCCTGGAAGGACAAGCTGGCGGGTGGCTTCACATGCTCGCTTGCCATGAGCGGCGACAAATACTCCACCCTCATGTATTTCGTCACACTTGCGATGCAACACGGCATGGTCTGGGTGGGTAACGCCATGATGCCCTCGGCGACTGCGGGTGCGCCCGAGCAGATGAACCGAATTGGTTCGACGATTGGCGTCATGGCGCAGGCGGACAACCTGCCACCCGAGCAGAGCCCGCCCCAGGGCGATCTGGATACGGCACGTGCCTACGGCGAGCGAATCGCAATGTTTGCGCGCGCTCGCGTGCGCTGAGGCTGCACCAAGTCAGCGCGGCAAGCTTCGCGTGGCCAGGGTATTGACGACCAGTGCGGCGAGCACCACCACGCCGCCCTGCAA
>JAGWXN010000283.1 GCA_018969885.1 Betaproteobacteria bacterium
TGAGTGCCTTGGTGACGCGCTGGTTTTCGTGGGTGGACAGTTCGGCAACCGAATGCTGAAGCTGATCCCGCGCCACCGCCGCGGGCGGGAATGAGGCCACATACTGCTTCATTGCTGGCGTCTCGAACGCATCGGGCCGCACCGCCACATAGCCGGTATCAATACCCCACTGGGCCGCGCGCTCGGGCGAGGTGATCCAGCGCATGAACTTGAGCGCGGCCTGCTGCTGGGCCGGTGTGCTTTTCTTGAAGATGTAGAAGTTGCCGCCACCGGTGGGCGAACCAGGCCGCTTGTTGGCCGGCAGCATCGCCACCCCGAAATCGAACTTGGCGTTGTTGCGCACGTTGGTGAGATTGCCGGTGGTGGTCCACATCATGGCGGTCTTGCGCTCGAAGAAATCGCGCGGCGTGGTGCCCCATTCGATCACGCCGGGTGCCATCACGCGGTGCTTGCGGGACAGATCCACCCAGTATTGCAGCGCCTCGATGACGGCGGGCTTGTCGAAGTAGGTTTCGGTGCCGGCTTCGTTCATGAGCTCGATACCGTTCTGGGTGGTGAATCCCTGGAAGAGCCAGTACGGGAACCCGGAAGAGGGCACCTGCACGCCCCATTGCGTGGCATTACCCTGAGCGTCGCGCTTGGTGAGCTTTTGCGCGAAGTCGGTCATCTCGGCCCAGTTGCGCGGTGCGCGCTCGGGGTCTAGCCCGGCCTCCTTGAAGAGCGACTTGTTCCAGTAGAGAACGATTGTTGAGCGCTGGAACGGTACTCCCCAGACTTTGCCACCGGTCTGGCTGTTGTACATGAACGCCGGATAGAAGCTCTTCAGCCAGGCCTGATCTTCAGGCGTACGGGCCAGATCGCTGACCGGAAGAATCGCGTCCTCATCAATCAGGGTGAACATATCGGTGGAGAGCAGCACCGACGCGACCGGCGGCTGGCCGCTCTTGTGCGCGGTCAGCGCCTTCACGATCGATTCCTGATAAGTGCCCGAGTAGATCGGGGTCACTTTGATGCCGGGATTTTCCTTCATGAAGTCGGCTGCGTAGCCGTCGATCAGCTTGGTGATCGGGCCGCCCACCGCGACCGGGTAATAGAACGAAATTTCGGTGGTCTGGGCCCATGCGCTGCCCACACAGAGCACGGCGGCTGCAGCGACCGCAGCACGTTTCAGGGGATGGAAAAGGGTCATCTTTTGTCTCCAGTTTGTGGAAGGGTCAAGCGGTGAGGGGGCGCGCAGCGATATCGTTGCGGCGCGCGCCGGTAATCGCGTTAAAGCAGTGCTGCGCCTCGGGTGCCCAGGTGAGACGCAAGACTTCGCCAGGTCGCGGTGTGAGCCGTCCCGGCTGCCGGATAACGATCGCGCCCTTGCCGGCGCGGCAGGCAATCACGGTATCCGCGCCCAGGTATTCCACGGCTTCGACCTGCGCACTCACCTCGCCCGAGTCGGTGATTCGAATATGTTCGGGGCGAACGCCGGCGAGGAGCTCGGCGGCGGGCTGGTGGGTGATCAGCGGTCCGGCGGTGCCTGCGATTCGGCAGCCATCGCCCGCGATGTCGAGGGGCAGAAGATTCATGGGCGGCGTGCCGATGAAACTGGCGGTGAACGCGGTTGCCGGATGCTCGTAAAGCTCGGCAGGCGTCGCGTTCTGCTCGATGTGACCGGCTCGCATCAGGATCACCTGATCGGCCATGCTCATCGCCTCCACCTGGTCGTGCGTGACATAGAGCATGGTGATGCCGAGCGACTGCTGTAGGGCTCGAAGCTCGCGGCGCATCTCGTGGCGCAGACGGGCATCGAGATTGGATAGTGGCTCATCCATCAGGCACACCGGCGCCTCAGCGATGATGGCGCGGCCGAGGGCGACCCGCTGCTGCTGCCCACCGGAGAGTTGCGCGGGCTTGCGGGCGAGCAGTTCGCCCAGCCCCAGAAGCTTGGCCACCCGATCCAGGCGGCGGGCGCGTTCGTCGGCCGCCACCTTTCGGACCTTGAGCCCGAACAGGATGTTTTCGGCAACGCTCAGGTGCGGGAACAGCGCGTAGGACTGGAACACCATGGCGAGCCTGCGCGCAGCGGGAGGCTCGTGGGTGACATCGCGCCCGCCTATCCTGATCCGACCCTCACTCACCTGCTCCAGCCCCGCCACCAGACGCAGGGTCGTGGACTTACCACACCCTGACGGACCGAGCAGCACGGCAAAGCTTCCCTCCGCCACCTCAAATGAGACCTGGTTGACGGCGACGGTATCGTCCCATCGCTTGCTCACAAGGTGGAGTTCAACCGTGCTCATCAGGACGGGGGAGGTGAGATCGGAAGTCGCGGAGCATAGCGCGGGATGGCGGGCGGGTAAACGATCGTGACAGCGCCTGGACGAACGGCCGTTTTCGCTGGGTGCGCCTGCGGTGTTGAGTTAAACCTTCTAGAATGTGGGACCATCGTGACAGGGAGACGACGTTTTCGGCGCAAGCGTCTCGCCCCGGTCAGAGCGGGCGCTCGCGTCGGGCGAGCGCGAATCTTCTGGAGACTGATCCATGCTTTTGCTCGGAACTCGTGAATTTGCCCAGTCGGCGCGCAAACAGGGCCAACTTCATAACGGTATGCGGTACTGGCGGAATGACTTTTTCAAGTCATCAGACGATGATGTCTGTACGCCTCAGTGCTACCTGGTTGAACAGTTCCCCGATTCGGTCAATCCCACGCATTTTCATGTTCAGAATCAGTTTCAACTGTTCACGCGTGGCGAAGGTACGATCGGCCGCAGCCCCAAACCGCTGCGGGCGTTCACCATCCACTATGCGGGTGCCTACACCGGTTACGGCCCCATCGTGGCGGGCCCCGAGGGTGTTGACTACATCACCATGCGTGCGTTTCGCGATCCTGGCGCCAAGTTTGTTCCGCAGCAGCGCGAATTGATGCGGATGGGACCCAAGCGGCACTGGGCGTCCGAGGCGCTCATGCCCATGGAAGCGGGCGAGCTCGCAGCGCTTCAAGCGCCCCGGTTGGAGGTGGTTCATGGCCCGGACCCGGATGGGCTGGCCGTTGACCAGATCCAGCTACCGGCTGGGGCGGCCTCCGAGGTCCGGATTGCGCCGGCCGCGGTGGCGATGTTCATTGTCGTGATTCAGGGCGTGGTTGAGCGGAACGGCCAGCGGCTGGGGCACCTCGAAAACCTCTTCGTGTCGGCCAGCGACGCGCCGTGCCTCATCACCACAACGGAAGCGCCGGCAGAGGTTCTGGTGCTGCACATGCCGGCGCCCGACCCCGCTTATGCTTGAACCGGGTCAGGTCTGACCCGATCCTCACCCGACCCAAACCGGGAAGCGCTCAAGCGGCCGCTGGCCTCCCCGCCAGAGCGGCCTTGAGTCGCTCTGGCGTAAACGGCACGGTCCTCAGTCTCGCCCCCGTCGCATCGAACACCGCGTTGGCGAGCGCTGCGAAAATCGGCGAGGCCGCGGGTTCTCCTGCACCCACCGCCCGTACCGTCGGGCGATCAATCAGGCGAATGGCGATCTCGTCAGGCAGGTCGGCAAACCGCAGGATCGGATAGCTTGCCCAGTCGATGCTCTCGAGCCCCGTGGCGTTTGAGCGCACCTCCTCATACAGTGCGCGCGACAGCGTCTGAATGACATTGCCTTCAATCTGATTGCGCACGCCATCCGGGTTGATGATGAGGCCGCAGTCATGCGCGACGCATACACGCTGCACGCGGATCGCGCCGGTTGCCGCATCGACCTTCACATCCATCGACACCGCCGCGTAGGCTGAGACGTTGTCGTAATGCACGAAGCCCACGCCACGTCCGGCGCCGCTTCGGCGCGTACCGCTCGCCCGCGTCTCCCATTGTGCGAGATCGCGGACCGCACGCAGCACTTCGATGGCGCGCTCATCTTTCAAGTGGCGGATGCGGTAGTCGATGGCGTCGGCGCCCGCGAGCGCTGCGAGTTCATCGATGAAGGACTCATTGGCAAACGTGTTCTGAGGCGAGCCCAGGCCGCGCAGCGATGACGAGCGGACGGGTGAACGCTCAACCAGATGAAGCGTGGTCTTGTTGGCCGGGAACACGTAGGTGGCCTTTGCGTTCCGGTCGGCGCCCGCCTGCAGATACTTCGCGGGCATGCCGGTTTCATCGCCTGCGAGCATGTTGCCTGCCATCCCATAAAAGGGCCGCAGCGCATGGTTGGGGCTCCAGACCTCATAGTTCCATCCGGCCACGTTGCCCGCGGCATCGAGCCCCGCGCGTACCCGCATGGTCATGGCCGTGCCTTTTGGCTCCCACAGATGCTCGTCGCGACGACTCCATAGAACCCGAACCGGCTTGCCTGCAAGTTGCGACAGGAGCGCCGCGTCGGCCGAGACATCGTCCGAACCGTTTTGGCCATAGCAGCCCGAGCCCTCGGTCCAGATCAGGCGGACCTGCTCAGGCTTCATGCCGAGCAGTGTTGCGAGACTTAAACGCGTG
>JAGWXN010000284.1 GCA_018969885.1 Betaproteobacteria bacterium
GTCCTGCTCACAAAGCGGTACCGCCTGATCGACCACACGCTGGAGCGCGTCGGCCCAGATCTGGTTCGCAAGCTTTTGCAGCGCTCGGACCGATTCCTCACTCAGCCCGTCGGCAAACACGCTTTGCTCAAGGAATCGATGCCCCGGCGCTCCGCTGAGGTTGTGCACCCCGGCTGCGAGGTGATCAACTGCAGACCCTGCAAACAGCTGACGCGCTTCAGCAAAGCCTGGCTGTGGAATGAACGCATCACGAATCAGCCGCACCGTTGCGCCCTCTTCGCGAACGACGCCAAGACGAACGAGGTCGTCGAGCACCGCGCGGTGATGGAAGTCTCGCGATACGCGGCGAGCGAGCACCTCGAAAGAAGGCTCGGGGCCTGAAAACGGAATCAGGTCGGGCCAATCAAGACTCAGCCAGCGCGTGGCGACCTGATTCGCTGCGCTGGGCTTACCCCAGCGCGTTCCCTGCGCCGCATTGTCAGCAGTGACCTGCTCAGCGGGCTCACCCAGCGCGCGGACATCCTTTCGGTGAAGACCCGACAACAGACTGAGCGCAGAATCGGTACGCTTTCTCCCCAGCCGTGCCAGTTCCTGCTCGGCCTGCGCGAGAAACACCGGCTTGAGCGCGGCCGCAAAACCTGCGTATCCCACGCCTGAGCGGACCAGCCAGGTCACCAGCGGCTCGAGAATGGCAAGCACCTCGGCCAGCACCGCCTCCTGCGTATCGGAGGGGCTTCCAGGGCCCGATGCATTCGGGGAAGAGTCAGGAGGATGGTCAGACATTCCGCGATTATATCTGGGAAACTTTCCCAGCCTCTAAATAGCGCGGAATATGGCCTGAATCCAAGGCACCCGACGGGGCGGCACGGACTTGAGCACTCAACCGAGCACCTGTTGAACCACTTCGACCACTTTTTCCGGATACTCGAACGCGAGCCAGTGGGCGGCGGGCTCAACAAGATGAACCCGATCCGCCCCCACCAGCACACGGTACTGGGGAACACGCTCTGTGAGCGCGGAGCGCTGATGGGGGTCCCGTCCACCCAGCAACAGATGCACCGGACAGCGAAGGGCTCGCATCTGCTCACGAATATCGACGGTACGAGACAGCGGACGCGATTTGAAGCGCGAACGCCGCACCTGCTCGGCTGCGTCCGCGATCAGCTCGTCGGTCACCCGAGCCGGATCCGCAATCATGATCCGGCGTTGCGTCACCGCCACCCCCGCCTCCAAACCGCCTCGCCGCGTCTCGCGGACGCCCTCCTCGAGAATCTCCAAAACCTCCCGGGTCACATCGGGGCCCAGCGGCGGATTGATCAGCACGACCCCTCGAAAAACCGGGTTCGTTCGCCACAGACGACCTAACTCAGTCGCAACCAGGGTGCCAAACGAGAACCCGACCACCACCGCGATGGGTGGCAGCGATTGCAGCGCGGCATCAACCAGCCCCGCATATTCGGCAAGAGAGATCTCCTCAGGCGGGGAATCGGACTCACCGTATCCAGGCAGGTCGATCGCAATCGGATCGGCAATCTCACCCAGCGACGCAATGTTGGCTCGCCAGTGGCGCCAGCTTCCATGCCCGCCATGGAGCAGCAGCAGCGCCGGTCGCGATCCGTCCGGATGGCGGGCCGCCACCGCGTGGAGCGAACCGCCCGGGAAAGGGAGCGATAACTTGACCATGATGTGAGACGGGCCTCATGAATCCATCAAGTGATCGCGGCAATCTGTGCCGTGATCAACGGGCAAGGCGGAAGCATACCTTTGCCGATCGGTGTTTACCCTTGAGGCCGGCCAGATCCCAACGAATCGAGGCTGAATCAGGCTAGCATTCGCGCGGCCGACTCGTGTAATGCTCAGACAGAGCGTCGTCCTCATCGCAGAAGGGCCACGAAACGCCACTAGATCCGGAGGCATCATGTACAGGAAAATCCTGCTTGCGTATGACGGTTCGCAGAGCGGTCGCACTGCGCTATTCGAGTGCTCCTACCTCGCCAACAGCGGCGAGGCCGACATTCACCTCATCGCGGTGGTGCAACCGGTCCCGGCGGCGGTTCTGTACGAGGTGGTCATCTCCGAGGTGCCCGACGCCACCGACGAAACCGAGCACCACCGCAAGGTGCTCGAAGAGGGCGTTCAGATGCTCCGCGAACGCGGATTTGCCGCGCAGGGACACCTCGCGCGCGGCGAACCGGTCGAGCAAATTTGCGAACACGCCAAGCGTCTGAAAGCCGATCTCATCATTGTGGGACACCGCCGCCCAAAAGGCTGGGCGGAGCGCTGGTGGCGGGGTTCGATCGGCGCAACGCTGATGGACAACGCCCCGTGCAGCGTGCTGATCGCCATGACCGGCGGGCGCTGAGATAGGCCTTAGCGCGCTGAGTGACCCCGGTCGCGGCCGGGCCTCAATGCACCCTACGCAAGTTCTCGGATAAGTTTTGCAACCGGCGGGCATTCGGATAATGTTCCGAGGTTCGTCAGGACGTGCATGCTGTGCTGTGAAAGCCCGGCCCCAAAATCTCCAGGAGACCCTCATGTCACAAAAATCGAAGACCCCGTTGCGTCGTCGCTTTCTCAAGTCGGCCGCAGGCGGCGCCGTAGCAACCGGCGCGCTGGCCGCGCCGATGGTATCCACCGCGCAAACCATCAACCTCCGCTTCCAGAGCACCTGGCCCGCGAAGGACATCTTTCACGAGTACGCTCAGGACTTCGCCAAGAAGGTGAACGACATGGCGGGCTCGCGCGTGAAAATGGAAGTGCTGCCCGCCGGTGCCGTGGTGGGCGCGTTCCAACTTCTCGAGGGCGTGGCCAAGGGCACGCTCGATGGCGGTCACGGTGTCGTGGCCTACCACTACGGCAAGAACTCCGCTCTCGCGCTGTGGGGCTCGGGTCCGGGCTTTGGCATGGATCCCAACATGCTGCTCTCCTGGCACTACTACGGCGGCGGCAAAGAGCTGCTCGACGAGATCTACAAAGCCATCAACATTGACGTGGTGTCCTACCTCTACGGCCCAATGCCCACCCAACCCTTCGGCTGGTTCAAGAAGCCCATTGCGCGTGTCGAAGACATCAAAGGCACCAAGTTCCGTACCGTGGGTCTGGCTGTCGACATGTACACCGACATGGGCGCCGCCGTGAATCCGCTTCCTGGCGGCGAAATTGTTCCGGCGCTTGATCGCGGCCTGATCGATGGCGCAGAGTTCAATAACGCCTCCTCCGATCGCGTGCTGGGCTTCCCCGATGTGGTGAAGAACTGCATGCTGCAGAGCTTTCACCAGAGCACGGAGCAGTTCGAAATCCTGTTCAACCGCGCGAAATTCAACTCGCTGCCCGCCGAAGTCAAGGCCATCATCGACTACGCGGTGCAGGCGGCCAGCGCTGACATGAGCTGGAAGGCCGTGGATCGCAATTCAAAGGACTACATCGAGCTCAAGAAGGCGGGCGTCAACTTCTACAAGACCCCTGACGCCATCCTGCGCGCGCAGCTCGCGTCCTGGGACAAGATCATGGACAAGAAGTCGTCCGAGAATGCGATGTTCAAGAAGGTTCTTGACAGCCAGAAGGCGTTTGCACAACGCGCCGGTAGCTGGCAGAACGACTACACCGTCGACTTCAAGATGGCCTACAACCACTACTTCGGTCGCCGCTGAGCCGCCTGCCTGACCTGCGCAAGCGGGTGCCGGTTGCGGCCGCCCTGACCGGGCGGCTGCACCGGCAGACCGGTGAGCCATACCGCTGGGCGTCACCCGCCCTCCTCCCTCGCGGATCTCCCATGCAAAAACTGCTATTGGCGGTCGACCGCCTGTCGTCGTGGGTTGGCCAGGCGTTTGCCTGGTCAATTGTTCTGCTCACCGCGCTCATCACCTGGGAGGTGTTCTCCCGCTACGTGCTGAACGAACCGCACGATTGGGCGCTGAATGCCCAGATCATGCTTTACGGCCTGCTGTTCATGTCCGCCGGCGCCTACACCCTCGCCAAGAACGGACATGTGCGGGGCGATGTGCTGTATGGGTTCTTCCAACCCCGCACTCAGGCAACCGTAGACCTGATTCTTTATCTTCTTTTTTTCCTGCCAGGAATTTTTGCGCTCACGTGGGCGGGCTGGGACTATGCGCTGGAATCGCTCGCGATTCGAGAAAAAACATTTTCGGCGACGCCGCTTCCCCTTTACCCGTTTAAGTTCGTCATTCCCTTCTCGGGCGCCATGCTGCTGCTCCAGGGCCTGGTGGAGATCATCCGCTGCATCGCGTGTATCCGCGACGGCGAGTGGCCCTCGCGCGAGCAAGATGTCGAGGAAGTTGACGTTGACAAGCTGAAGAAGATGGTCAAGGTGAGCGATGAGGATATCGCCGCCCTCGCCGCCACCGCCCCGAGGAGCGCGAAATGAAGATCCGTCGCGAGCTGTGGTTCGGCTTCATTTTGATGGGCTTGATCATTCTCGGCAC
>JAGWXN010000018.1 GCA_018969885.1 Betaproteobacteria bacterium
GCAGCGTCAATCCCAAGGTTGAAGTACGGGTGATCTGGGTCAACTCCTGGTATGACCCGGGCAAGGAAGGCGACGCCGCCAACACGCTGCTGTCGCAAGGCGCCGACGTGGTCACGCATCACACCGACTCCACGGCAGCGGTGCAGGCCGCCGAAAAAGCCGGCAAATTCGCGATCGGCTACCACTCCGACATGTCGAAGTACGGCGCCAAGGCCCATCTCACCGCCACCACCCACCACTGGGGTGAGTACTACACCCGCACCATGAATGAGGTTCTGGCCGGGAACTGGAAGCCGGGTAGCCTCTGGGGCGGTTACAAAGAGGGCATGGTCAAGCTCGCGCCCATCAACCCCGCGGTACCCGCCGAGGTTCGCAGCGCCATCGCGAAGCTCGAGGCCGATCTCACAGCGGGCAGCTTCCATCCGTTCACCGGCCCGGTCATCGACCAGGACGGCAAGGAGCGCGTAGCCGCCGGCAAGGTCATGGGCGATGATGAACTGGGCAAAATGGACTACTACGTCCAGGGCGTTGCCAGCCGACTGCCGAAGAAATAAATGGGTCTTCGACTCACGGCCATTGCCACCCGAACCGGCGATGATGGCAGTACGGGATTGGGTGACGGCAGTCGCACGTCAAAGAACAGCCTTCGTATCGCCGCCATTGGCGATGTGGATGAACTGAACTCGACGCTGGGACTGCTGCTCACCGAACCCATGCCCACGGAATTGCGCGAGGCGCTGCTCGGCGTTCAACACGATCTGTTCGATCTGGGCGGCGAACTCGCCATTCCGGGCTTTGACAACCTGGCCGAAACCCAGGTGGCCCGACTCGACTCACTGCTTGAGCACTACAACGCGCAGTTGCCGCGGCTCGCGGAGTTCATTCTCCCCGGGGGATCGAGAGCGGCGGCGCTTGCGCATGTCACGCGAACCGTGTGTCGCCGAGCCGAGCGCGCATTGGTGGCGCTCGGCGAAGAACAGGCGGTTCGTCCGGCACTTCGCCAGTATCTGAACCGTCTGTCCGATCTGATGTTCGTGCTCGCGCGCGTGCTAAACCGTCACGCGGGCGGCAACGATGTGCTGTGGCAGCAGGGCCGCAACAAGTAGGGTGCAGCCCCTCCACTCAGTGGCCGTTCGCTACACGGCGAGCCCGTACGCCCTCCGCGAGCGTGTCGAGCACACCGATGCTCTCCTCCCAGCCGATGCAGCCATCGGTGATGCTCTGCCCGTAGACAAGCGGCTGCCCAGGCCGGAGATCCTGGCGGCCGGCCACGAGATGGCTCTCGACCATCACCCCGAAGACTCGCGAATCGCCCGCTGCGATCTGCGCCGCAATGCTCGCCGCAACACCCACCTGATTCTCGGGCTTCTTCTGGCTATTGCCGTGGCTGCAGTCAATCATCAGCCGGCAAGCGAGCGCCGCCGCCGCCGCTTCCTTGCATGCGGCATCAAGACTCGCCGCGTCGTAGTTGGGCTGCTTGCCACCGCGCAGAATCACATGACAGTCTTCGTTGCCGTTGGTGGCCACAATCGCTGAATAGCCGCCTTTGGTCACCGACAGGAAATGGTGCGGCTGCGAGGCCGCCTTGATCGCATCGAGCGCGATCCGCAAGTTGCCGTCGGTGCCGTTCTTGAAGCCGACCGGGCAGGAAAGCCCCGAGGCAAGCTCGCGATGCACTTGCGACTCGGTGGTGCGAGCGCCGATCGCGCCCCAGGCGATCAGGTCTGCGAAGTACTGCGGCGAAATCATGTCGAGAAACTCAGAGCCCGCGGGCAGGCCGAGCCGGTTGATGTCGAGCAGCAGCTCGCGCGCGCGACGCAGGCCCTCATTGATATCGAAACTGTTATCAAGCGTCGGATCGTTGATCAGGCCCTTCCAGCCCACGGTGGTGCGAGGCTTCTCGAAATACACCCGCATCACAATCTCGAGGTCTTGAGCAAGCCGCGAGCGCTCAGTCACCAGTCGGCTTGCATACTCACGCGCCGCCTTCGGGTCATGGATAGAACAGGGTCCGATGATGACCAGCAGCCGGTCATCCATTCCGTGCAGAATCCGGTGTATCGCCTGCCTGGACCCCGCCACCACCTGCGCGGTCGCGTCATCAAGCGGATACTCGCGCAGCAGATGAGCGGGCGGGGACAGCTCGCGGTAACCGCGGATCCGGGTGTCATCGGTGGTGACGCTCATGGTGCTCGACTCCAGTCAACAGAAAACAGGGCATGGGCCCGCCAAGATACGGGCGCCGGAAAAACAAAAACCGCCGGGGGTTGAGGCCGGCGGTCTTTGTCGGGTTGGATTCGTGTCAGCTGCGAACGCGCTCCCGACTCAGTCCGCCGGCGGGCGGAAAGCCGAAAAACGAATAAAACTCAAAATAACGGATCGCAGTGCGCATGGCCTCGAGTGTAGCCGCAGCCCGCACCGCGCTGCAAGCCGGCGCGGGTTCCGGTCTGCTAGCATCCGTCGCCGTTTCCCTGCCTGATGTCCGTTCACGGAGCCGACATGCCCAGCCCCGATCGCGAAGCGACCCTGCTCGCCCTCTATCGAACCATGGCGCGTATCCGCGCCTTTGAAGACGCAGCCGAAGTGGCCAGTCGCGGCGGCCTGGCGGCCTGGGGACCGCAAACCGACCAGGCCGCTGGCGGCGTGCCTGCGCAGGTACGCGGCCCCCTGCATCTGTCCACCGGTCAGGAAGCCGTGCCCGCGGGCGTGTGCGCGCACCTGCAGCCGGATGACCCGATCACCTCCACGCATCGGGGACATGGTCACACGCTCGCCAAGGGCGCCGATCTCACCCGGATGATGATGGAGCTCTTTGGCAAGGCGGGCGGTTTCTGCGGCGGCCGGGGCGGCTCGATGCACATCGCCGACTTCTCGGTCGGCATGCTGGGCGCCAATGGCGTGGTTGCAGCCAGCATCCCCATCGCAGTCGGTGCCGCGCACGCCATCCGACTTCAGGGTCGCCCTGCGATCGCTACCGCATTCTTTGGCGACGGTGCCATCAACCGGGGGCCGTTCGCGGAAAGTCTCAACTGGGCAGCGGCCTACCATCTGCCCCTGCTCTTCGTGTGCGAAGACAATCAGTGGTCAGCCACCACGCGCACCGACGCACTGTCAGCAGGAGGCGGCGCAGCCGCGCGGGCCCGCGCTTACGGTATCGAGGCGGTAGAGGTCGACGGCAATGATGTCGAGGCGGTCCATGCCTGCGCGGGTGAGCTCATTGCCAGGGTACGGGCCGAGGCGCGACCCGCGCTGATCCATGCGCGCACCTACCGCTTCAAGGGCCATGTGTCGGTTGACCCGGCTGCCTACCGCGATCCGGCCGAGCTCGCCCGCGCGCTCGAGCGCGATCCGATCTCCCTCGCCCGCAAACGGCTGAGCGAGCTCGGCGTTACGCTCGCAACAGCCACGGTGATCGACGATGAGGCGCGCGCCGAGGTCACGGCTGCGCTCGCGGCCGCGGCCGCCGCACCCTGGCCGTCAGTCACCGCGGCCTTCGAAGAGATTCAGAGCACGGGAGCCGGACAATGGCTGTAAGCACCTACTCTCAAGCAGCGGTCGATGCGCTCTCGGCCGCCATGCAGGCGGACCCGTCGGTGATTGCGATGGGGGAAGACATCGGCCGGGGCGGAATCTTCGGCCAATATCGTGGACTGCAGGCCAAATTTGGCGCCTCGCGCGTGATCGATACCCCGATCTCGGAGGCCACCATCGTGGGCGCGGCAGTCGGCATGGCACTCACCGGCATGCGGCCGGTCGTCGAACTTCGGGTGATTGATTTCGCGCTCTGCGCCATGGATGAAATCGTCAACCAGGCGGCCAAGAACCGCTATATGTTCGGCGGCCAGGGGCGGGTCCCGGTCGTGCTGCGGATGCCGATCGGTATCTGGTCATCATCGGCCGCACAGCATTCGCAGTCACTTGAGAGCTGGTTTGCGCACATCCCCGGACTGGTGGTGGTTGCGCCCGCCACACCGCAGGACAACCACGATCTGCTGCAGGCCGCGCTCGCGTGTGGCGATCCGGTGGCCTATCTGGAGCACAAGGAACTGTGGTCGATGGAGGGCGAGGTCGTCGCCACTGGGGCGCTCCCGATCGGCCGCGCCCGCATCGTGCGCCCGGGACGCGACCTCACCATCGTAAGCTGGAGCCGTTCCGTGCACCAGTGCGCCGAGGCCTGCGAGGCGCTCGCGTCGCAGGGCATCGACGCCGAGCTCATCGACCTGCGTACCCTCTGGCCTTGGGACCGCGAAACCGTGTTGGCCTCCGCCGCACGAACGGGGCGCCTTCTCATCGTCCATGAGGCCGTGCAGGTTGCAGGCTTTGGCGCCGAGATCGCCGCCACCATCGCTGAACTTGCGCCCGAGGTACGCCTTGCCCGCCTGGGGGCACTACGTATTCCGGTGGGCTATTCGCCGGGGCTCGAGGCCCAGGCACGAATCACCCCAGACGCCATTGCCGCCCGGGCTCGCGCGCTCGCAACCTGAGCGAGCGCAGCCGCCGGGCGCTGCTGCACTAGAATGCCAGTCGCAGCACCGGTCTGTGACCGTTGCAGTGCCATCGATCACCCCTCATGAGGAGACAAACCATGGACCGTCGCTCAGTCCTGAAGGCCGGCACCGCCGGTGCCACCGCACTCACTGCCCCGTTCATCATCCGCCCGTCGTACGCGCAGCAGTACCGTGCTGAATACCGGCTGTCGACCGTGGTCGGGCCGGCTTTCCCATGGGGCAAGGGCGGTGAAATCTGGGGCAACCTGGTGCGCGAACGCACCCAGGGTCGGATCAACATCAAGATGTATCCCGGCGTGTCGCTCATCAACGGCGACCAGACGCGTGAGTTCTCCGCCATTCGCCAGGGCGTGATCGATATGGCTATCGGCTCGACCATCAACTGGTCGCCGCAGGTCAAAGAGCTGAACCTGTTCTCACTGCCCTTCCTCTCCCAGGACCATGCGGGTCTTGATGCCATCACTGGCAGCGAGGTGGGTAAACGCACCATGCAGATCGTCGATAAGGCCGGCGTGGTGCCGCTTGCCTGGGGCGAAAACGGATTCCGTGAGCTCACCAATTCGCGCCGCGAAATCCGGTCGCCCGCCGACATGAAAGGGCTCAAGTTCCGCATCGTGGGTTCGCCCATCTTCACCGAGGTGTTCACCGCGCTCGGTGCCAACCCCACGCAGATGAGCTGGGCCGACGCGCAGCCCGCGCTCGCCTCGGGTGCGGTGGAGGGTCAGGAGAACCCGATGCACATCTTCACCGCGGCCAAGCTCCACACGCTCGCGCAGAAGTTCGTCACCCGCTGGGGCTATGTCGCGGATCCCCTCATCTTCGTGGTCAATCGCGAGGTCTGGCAGTCATGGTCGCCCGCCGACCAGGAAATCGTGCGCGCATCGGCCATCGAGGCCGGCAAACAGGAAATCGCCATTGCTCGTAAGGGCCTCACCAAGACTGACACCTCCATGATCCGCGAGGTCGAGGCGCTGGGCGTGAAGGTCACCGAGCTCACCCCGGCTGAGAAGGCCGAGTTCCAGCGCGTGCTCAAGCCGGTCTATGACAAGTGGGCCAAGACGATCGGTTCCGACCTGGTGAAGATCGCTGAAGATGCGGTCGCGCGCCGCGGCTGATCCTCTAGCATCGTGACCGAATCCCCGCCGCCCCCGGCTTCTGCGCCTGTCGCCGAGCGGGGACCGGCGCCGGGGCGCGCGACCCCGCGGCGCCTCTTGCCCGAAGACCGCATCGGCGCGGTGTTGATGGCGCTGCTCGCCCTCATCACCTTTGCCAATGTGGTGGTCCGGTATCTCACGGACCAATCGTTTGCCTGGACCGAGGAACTTTCGGTCGTCCTGATGGTGCTGCTCACCATGGTGGCGGCCAGCGCTGCCGTGGTCCGAAATGCGCATGTCCGGATCGAGGTGTTGATTGATGGCGCCTCGCCCGCCCGCTTGCGCGCACTCGAGTCGCTTGCCGCCGTCGCTTCGGTGATCGCCTGGCTTCTGCTCACCGGTCTGGGCTCGCGGCTCGCCTGGGATGACTACCGGTTCGATGTCACCACCCCCGGCATCGGGCTGCCGCAGTGGTGGTACACGATCTGGCTGCCCATCCTGGCGCTCCTCCTCGCCGCGCGCTGCATGCAGCGCCTGGTGAGACTCTGGACACCCAAACCGTGACCGGTCTGCTCATCTTTGCGGTCTTCATTGCGCTGATGGTGGCGGGCGTGCCGATTGGCATCGCGCTGATGCTGGGTGGCGCGGTCGGCATCGGAATAGGCGGACTCGGTTGGCTTGCGATTCCGAATAATTTTTATTCCGGGATTGCGAAGTACCCGTTGCTTGCGCTGCCCATGTTCGTGTTGGTGGGCGCCATCTTCGACCGCTCCGGGGTGGCTAAACGCCTGGTTGATTTTGCGATCGCCATCGTAGGGCGAGGGCCTGGCATGCTGCCGCTGGTTGCCATTGCGGTGGCGATGTTTCTCGGTGGCATTTCGGGGTCTGGTCCCGCCAACGCCGCTGCCGTTGGTGGGGTGATGCTTGCAGCCATGGCGCGGGCGGGCTACCCCCCCGCGTACTCAGCGAGCGTGATCGGCGCGGCCGCGGCCACTGACATCCTCATTCCCCCCTCCATCGCCTTCATCGTCTATTCGGTGATGGTGCCTGGGGCATCGGTTCCGGCACTGTTCGCAGCGGGCATGATTCCCGGCATCCTCGCAGGACTCGCGCTCATCGTGCCGGCGGTCTGGCTCGCCCGGCGTCACGGCTTCGGCGCAGCCGAGGCCAACGAGCCGCGGCCACCGTTTTGGCGGGCGCTGCGTGAGGCGACCTGGGGGCTATTCGCGCCGGTGCTGATTTTGGGTGGAATGCGCGCCGGCTGGTTCACGCCCACGGAGGCTGCGGTCGTGGCCGTGTTTTACGGTCTGTTCGTGGGCATGTTCATTCATCGGACGATTCGCCTGCGCGACCTCACCGACATCCTGGTTGAGGCAGCCGAGGTGTCCGGCGTGATCATGGTCGTGATCGCGCTTGCCAGCATCTTCGCCTATGCGGTGAACACACTTGGCATCGTTGATCCGCTCGCCCGCGCGGTACTCGACAGCGGCATCGGCTCGTTTGGCGCATTGGCGGTGATCATCATCGTGCTGTTGTTCGTCGGCATGGTGCTCGATGGCGTATCAATCTTTCTGATTTTCGTGCCGCTTCTCATGCCACTGATGAAGGCCTACGGTTGGCACCCGGTGTGGTTTGGCGTACTGCTCACCTACATGGTGGCCATCGGCCAGTTCACGCCCCCAGTGGCGGTTAACCTGATGGTCTCAGCTCGGCTCGCGGGTGTACGGATCGAGCAGACCGTGCCATGGGTGATGTGGCTGGTCTTTGCGATGGGCGTGGTGCTGGTGGCCGTTGTGGCCATTCCCGACCTCGCCTTGTGGCTGCCCCGAGTGCTCGGCTACTGAGCCCAGCGCGGCCTCGCGTCAGCCCGTTCCGCCCACCGTGAGGCCTTCGATGCGCAGCGTCGGTTGACCCACGCCCACCGGCACACTCTGTCCGTCCTTGCCGCAGACGCCTACGCCTGAATCGAGCCGCATGTCGTTACCGATGAGCGTGACCCGTTTGAGTGCCTCCGGGCCATCGCCGATCAGCGTCGCGCCTTTCACCGGATACTGCAGCTTGCCGTTTTCCACCCACCAGGCCTCGGACGCGGAGAAAACAAATTTGCCGTTGGTGATATCGACCTGACCGCCGCCGAAATTGGCCGCGTAGATGCCGCGGTCCACCGACGCGATGATTTCCTCGGGATCTCGTGTGCCCGACAGCATGAAGGTATTGGTCATCCGCGGCATGGGCAGATGCGCAAACGACTCGCGCCTGCCGTTACCAGTGATCGCAGAGCGCGACAGCCGCGCATTCAGCATGTCCTGCATATAGCCCCGAAGAATGCCGTCTTCGATGAGCACATTGCGCTGCGTGGGGTTGCCCTCGTCGTCGATGTTGAGCGACCCGCGCCGGCCACTGATGGTGCCGTCATCGACCACGGTGACCCCGGGGGCGGCCACCCGTTCGCCAATCCGGCCCGAAAACACCGACGAGCCCTTACGGTTGAAATCGCCTTCCAGGCCATGCCCGACGGCCTCGTGCAGAAGAACGCCAGGCCAACCTGCACCGAGCACCACGGTCATGGTGCCGGCCGGCGCCGGCCGCGCTTCCAGATTGGTAAGCGCCGCTTTCACTGCCTCATCGACATAGCGTGACAGCGTTGCATCATCAAAGAGGTCGAACCCCGAGCGACCACCGCCGCCGCTATGTCCCTGCTCGCGACGCCCGGCCTGTTCAGCAATGACAGTCACAGACAACCTGACGAGCGGCCGCACATCGGCTGCAATCAGACCATCGGCTCGGGCCACCAGCACCACGTCGTATTCGCCAGCCAACCCCGCCATGACCTGCACGATCCTCGGGTCGCGGGCGCGCGCCATTTTTTCGACCCGCTCGAGCAATGCCACCTTGGCGGCCGCTTCCATGCCGATGATCGGATCATCACGACCGTACAGCGCGTGGCCGCCTGAACCCTTCATGGCCGAGGCGACCTTCACGCGACCGCTACCTCGTCGGGCGATCGTGCGCGTCGCCTGCGCCGCGGAGCGAAGCGCCTCTAGACTGATGTCATCGGAATAGGCGAACGCGGTCTTGTCGCCACTTACCGCGCGCACCCCCACGCCGCGGTCGATCGAGAAGCTGCCCGACTTGACGATGCCCTCTTCGAGGCTCCAGCCTTCACTGCGCGTGAACTGGAAGTAAAGATCGGCATGGTCCACCCGGTGCTCATAAATTTCGGCGAGCACCTGCTGCAGCCGTAACTCATCGAGGCCGTAGGGTTCAAGAAGGAGCGATCGGGCGACCGCCAGATGCTGGAGCGGAGGATGGGTTGGTTTCATGCTGTGATCCTAACTCAGGCGGGGCAGGGCGCGCAGCGACCACCCGACGGTCAGCGTGGCGCAGGCGCCGCCGGCACGTCAAACCGGGGACGGGCCCGCTCCACGACATTGGGGTCGGCCCATGAACCGGCGATATCGTACTCGTAAGAAAACATATCCTGGAGGGGCTTGCGGAATGCCCACTGCGCAAGAAAGGTCCCAAGCCCGATCGCTGGATTGGCCACCGCGGCGTAGGCGAGCGAAGCGAGGCCCGCATTAAGCTCCGGCCGAACCTCCACCCGCAGCTTCTGGGTCTCGTCGGCGAGGTTGACTGAGCCACGAATGCCCACCTGCGCCTGCACCCCCCGCATGCGGAAATCGCTGGTCGCGGCCACGCCCGAGGCGATCGCGGCACGTCCACCGATCTCATCGAAGGCGAAGCCTTCTGCAAAGATGTCGCGAAAATCGAGCGACAGCCGCCGCGGCAGCGACTGCAGGTTCAACACGCCGATCAGCTTGCCCAGCCCCGGCTCGGTCTTCAGAAACTGCCCCTTACCGGCCTGAAACTCGAGTTCGCCGGTGAGTGATCGATAGTCGATTGCAAGCGGCGAGCCCTCCCAGCGCACGCTGCCTGCGAGCCGCCCCGGACCGCCGCCGCTCACCGCGCCGACCACGCCGAAGGTTTCCAGCAGGCGCGCTGGTTCGCGAAGGCCCAGTTCGAAATTGAGCGCTGTCCAGCGTGCCGCCCCCAATCGGCTGGCTTCCCAAGTCCCGGTGGCATCGAGGCGCCCACCTGGATGGTCGATTCGCAGCCGCTCAAGCTGCCACGTCGGGTGGTCGCCATCGGTCGCATTGGCGGCGCGCAGACTCATCTGCCCGAGTTCGCGCCCCGACAGGATCAACCGGTCGGTCTCGATATCCAGCGCCGGCAGCCGCGTGGGGGCGGTATCCAGCAGACGTTCGATGTCGCTTTGGCGATTGCGCGGTACGTTCAGCACCGAGAGCCGTGCCTGAACCGCGCCGGCTGGCAATCCGGCGCGGGCCGGCTGCCAAGCGACCAGCCCGTTGATCTCCCTCGCGGCAATGCTGGCGCGCCACACACGGTCCAGCCGCGTCGCCCCCATCACCACGCTGGTGAAATCTTTTCCGCCCGCGATCAGTGAGTCGGTAATCAGCGACACACGGTCGAATGCGATGGGCTCGGTCAACATGCTTTGCGTGGCGGTATCAGTCAGGCCGCCGCCCAGCATCGGGACGGGCGTGGCAACTGCGCGAGCCGAGCCGTCGGACGGCCGCGGCGCAAAGGCGCGCTCCCACGCACCCATGTCGAGGTGCGGGACCCGGAGGTCGAGCGCCATCCCCTCCGATGGCAGTTGCGCGGGCGTACCCACCGCGATAACCGCCCTCGCTGCCTGGGGAAAAGGCGAGCGCTCGAAAATCGCCTGGACATCATCGCGCAACCTGATGCGAACGGTCTCAGCCCGCTGCGCGTCGCGCGGCCGGGTCCAGTCGACGTGCAGCGGCCAGGCACTACCCGGCCTCTTCGCAAACGGCGCAGGAAACGCGCTGCCGATTGATTCGAGCCGCGAGTCGAGGCGCCCATGAATGCCTTGCGGGCCCACGTCAACGCTCGCCTGCCAGTCGGCGTGCCCAGTTATCTGGTCCATCCGCCGATCAGGAAATAGCGATCCCAGCTCAGCCGCAGGGAGCGCGCCCCGCGCGTCGATCCGAAGCGCACCCCCCGTCGGCGCGTTCAGCTTGGCCTGCAGCGGCCCACCCAGCCAGCGAGCGTTGAGCGACTCCGAGCGAATACCCCGCGTATCGAAACGGACCTCGCCCGCAATACCGGTGAAAGCGGGCACACCGGGTGCCAGGCGTAGCTCGTTGTCGCTGAAGACCACCCGCCCGCTGTACGCGGTGGCGCCCCCCTGACCCAGACCGATATCGAGTTCGAGCGCCAGGTCGGCTGCGCCCTCGGTCTGCCACCCCTTCATCTGAGGATCGACGTCACGCCCGATCGGGCTGGCGTGGACATAGCCCAGCATCGTTGCGAGCGGCCCTTGCGCGAGGCCACGAATTGCGATCACCGGGCGGGCGAGGTCCGGGATTCGGGCGCTGACCTCGCGAAGTCCGACCCCAAGCGTGGCGGCAGACTCGGCCTTCAGGTCCATGGCCGCCCGGTCAAAGGTCAGCGTGCCACGGATGCGATCGATCGCCGGCCATTGCGGAAGAAAGCCGAGCGCTGCCTGATCGAGTTTTGCCTCAACCCTGAATTCGCCCAGGCTGGCCTCGCGAAAGGGGAAGTCAGCCAGGTCACCGCGCAATCGGACCCGGGCCTCCGCACGCCCTGAACCCGCGACGGCGCGACCCACCCAACCGCGTACACCGGTATCGATGCTGACCGGAAGATAGGCCGCCACCCGCGCAGGGTTCGCCCGGGTGAGCGTGGCGGCAAGATCAACCTCGCCCAAGGCGGACCGGCCTGCGCTTCGCCATCGTCCGCTAAGTGAGCCGGCGAGATCGGCATTCGCAAAGTTGAGGCCCGCTGCAAAAAGCTCGATGACACCCGGAGCGTCGCTCTCATCCGGTGACCCAATCTGCCAGCCCACCGTGCCGGCCAGGCTTGCAAGCGGCACCTGCGGCTCAGCCAGCACACCAGGAAGCCGAATGGACGCCCCCGATGATTCGAGTCGGATCTGACCGGAGTTGCCAGCAATATCGACGCTACCGCTCAGGTTGGTGACCGCAGGCCAGCGGCTCGCCGGTGCGCCGCGAGGCTCGGTGCGCCGCACGCTGAGGCGCTCGAAACCAATGCTGACCGATGGCTGCTCGCCCGGTGTGTCCCAGGCCATCGAGGCCGCGGTGACCCGTCCGCTCACCGCAATTTGCGAGAGCGGCGCGAGCCATCGGTCCGGCAGTGGCAGTCGGCGAGCAGCCTCAAGCAGGCGACTCGCGTCAAACCCTCGCAAGGACAGCCGGCCTGCAACGGGCCGGAGCGTGTCGGCCGCGAGGTGAATGCGCTGCTCAGCCTGCTCATCGAGCGTGAACGCGAACCCGGCAGCGTCGACGGCGGCAAATTTGCGCGGGTAGAGGATGATCGGCCCTGCCGGGTCGAAGCGGCCGAACGCCTCGATCGAAAGCGATCGCAAGGCGACCCGACCGCTACCCATCCGCAGATCAATCGATTCAGTGACCGTCTTCAGCAGGGTATCGATCACGCGGCCGTCGGAGAACCGCAGCCAGGCCTTCACCGGTCCCCTGCCGCTTTGCACTACCTGCGGCTCGGGCTGCGCGGGCGCGAGCCAGCCGCGGAGCACTCGTACAAGCGGCACAAATTCGACCTCGCGCGCCGAGGCATAGAGTTCGCCACGCCATTTCTTCCAGTCCGCCAGATCCGATGCCGTGGGGGTGCTGAAGTCGGCGGCGAATTCGATGCCGCTCAGCCCCAGCCCCATTGACGGTGCGCGCAGCGAAAAATGGTGCCGCACGCCGTCGCTCGTGCTGAGCAGGTCGACGCCCGCAATCACGGCGGGTTCAGACCCCAGCCGATCGCGCCAGTCAACGCGGGCGTTTCTGACCGAGATTGAACGACTGGCAAGCAACCACGCGAGCGCCTCCGACGATCCGGTCCGGTCAAGGTCGACCAGCGCACCAGCCACCGCAAACCGGCGCGGTTCCAGGCGCTCAACACGAATCACCGGGCGCAGCAATTCGAGCGAAGCGAGCCCAGCCTCGCCACGCGCCAGCGCGCGCAGTGACAGCACCGCCGAGACCTCTTCAATGGTCAGCGCCGCGTCGGTACCTGACCCAACCCGGACGGCCCGCGCTCGCAGCGATGGCCGGTATCCCTCGAATCCGGACGAGAGTTCACCCATCGTGACCGGTGTTTCCAGGGCCGCGGACAGCGCCTGCTCGATTCGCGGCCGCCACTGATCCACCCCAGGCCAGAACCAATGGCGAAACAACAGCCAGAGGCTGGCGGCGAGCACCAGAAGCGCGAGAAGCAGCCAGCCGCCCCAGCCCAGCACCCGTCTCACCCAACCCGAACCGGGCGAAGACGGCTGTGCCACCGAAAGCTGGGCAAGGTCAGCGGGGGCAGGCATGACAGTGTCTCAGAGGAGGCAAGGCGGGGTGTAGCATCGAGCCATCAAGAATACCCTGTTCGGGGTTGGGCCCATGCGATTCGTCTCTGAAGACTATTCAGGTTACTTCCGCCGCTCACTCGCCGCGCTCGAAGCAAAAAGCGCTGACCCCCAATCGATTCGACGCCTGCTGAGCGAACGGGTAGCAACCCCCCTCAATGCCTCAGCAATCGATGCCCTACTCGACGCGCACGCCGAAGGCCGACCGCTCGAGGCCGACGGCGCACTCGCGGCAAGCGTCCTCAGGCGCCTGCGCCAGTGGGTGATGCTGATCTTGATGGAGCGCGATATCTCCGGGCATGCCGATCTCGACGAGGTCTGTCAGGCAATGACCTATCTCGCACGGCGCACCACCGGCTGTGCCATGCGCGTTGCCGGGTCGGAGCTTGCTCTGCAGTTCGGCGCCGCCCTCGATGGCGAGGGTCGTCCACAGGACCTGCTTGCCGTTGCCATGGGCAAAGGCGGTGCAGACGAACTCAATGTGTCGTCCGACCTCGATCTGGTGTTTGTATTTCGCGATGAAGGTCAGAGCGCAGGTGGCGCTAGCGGCCGCGTCATCGCCAGCAGCGAATGGATGCACCGCGCCGCACGCCGCACCATCGAATTGCTTTCGGAGATCACCGCCGATGGCTTTGTGTTTCGCGTCGACACCCGTCTCCGACCCAACGGTGACTCCGGCCCGCTGGTCGCCTCGCTGTCCATGCTGGAGCAATATTTTTATTCGCAGGGGCGAGAGTGGGAGCGGTTCGCCTGGCTCAAGTCCAATGTGATCGCAGACACCGCGCAAGCGGGCGAGGAGGCGCTGCGCGACGACACCCATTCGCTCGAACGAATCGTCACGCCCTTTGTGTTTCGGCGCTATCTCGACTACGACGCCTTTGCGTCGCTGCGCGATCTGCATCGGTTGATCCGCTCCGAGGTGGCCCGCCGCTCGGCGCGCGACCTCACCGCGCGTGATGTGAAGCTCGGCCGTGGCGGCATCCGCGAGATCGAGTTCACTGCACAACTGTTTCAGATCGTCCGCGGTGGCCGCGACCCCGGCCTGCGCGACCGCCGAACGTTGGCCACACTGGCCACCCTTGCCCGCCGCTCGGTACTTGATCGCGAGGAGTGCGACACCCTGGCACGGGCGTATCACTTGCTCCGCCGAACCGAGCATGCGCTTCAGTTTCGCGAAGATGAGCAAACCCACCGGCTGTCGGGTTCGCCCGATGAACGGGCACCTATCGCAGCCATGCTCCGCATGGCGCCCGCCGACTTCGATCAGGCGATTACCGACGCCACCCAGGCAGTAGCCAACATCTTTGAGCGGCTGCTTGCCCCGGACCCCGACGATCGAACGCGCGCATCTGACGAAAGCGCGGGCGAAGCGATGCCCGCTACAGAAGACCCCGATGTGGTTCGGCGGATCGGGCTCCTGCGCGAGGGCACGCGATATGCAGCGGCGCGACCCGACACTCGGGCGGCAATCGAACGTCTGTTGAGTGAGGCGATCTCGCAGCGCACCGGAAGTGCCGGCATGATCCGCCTGGTGGAGCTGCTTGAGTCAGTGTGTCGCCGCCCCGCCTATGTGGCGCTCCTCGCGCGCTATCCGCTGGTCTTTGGCCGAGTGCTGCGCGTGCTCGATTGGTCTAAGTGGCCAGCCGAGTACCTGATGCGCCACCCGGTAGTGCTTGATGAGCTCCTCGATGGCCAGCTTCTTGAAAGCACCAACTTTTCTGATTGGGCAAGACAGCTGCGGGAACGCGTGGTCGCAGCGCGAATCGGCGAGACACCCGATGTCGAGCTTCAGATGGATCTGGTTCGCGAGGCCCACCATGCACAGGTGTTTCGCCTGATGGTCCAGGATCTGGAGGGCCGCCACAGCACGGAGCGCATCTCGGACTTTCTGAGTGAGCTCGCCGATCAGGTCCTCGGGCTGGTCATCGATCTGGTCTGGTCGCAGCTGCGGCAGCGCTATTGCGACCCGCCGCGGTTTGCCGCGATCGCCTACGGCCGGCTGGGGGGCAAGGAACTCGGCTACGCCTCCGATCTCGATCTGGTGTTTCTTTACGATAACGACGACGAGCGCGCGACTGAAGCGTATTCATTTCTCGCGCAACGCCTGGGCGGCTGGTTATCGACGCGCACGGCGGCGGGGCTCCTCTTTGAAACCGATCTGCGGCTTCGTCCCAACGGCCAGGCTGGGCTCCTGGTCTCCACGGTCGAGGCCTTTGAACGCTACCAGCGCGAGTCGGCATGGGTGTGGGAACACCAGGCGCTGTCGCGGGCGCGCTTTGCTGCGGGCGACCAGGCCCTGGGTGAACGCTTCGAGCAGGTCCGGCGGTCGGTGCTGTCGATCGCGCGCGATCCGCAGACGCTTGCGAAAGAGGTCATCGCCATGCGACGCAAAATGCACGACGGCCATCCTAACCGAAGCGAACTCTTCGATTTGAAACATGACCGCGGCGGCATGGTCGACATCGAATTCATCGTGCAGTACCTGGTGCTTGCGCACGCCCAACGCCATCCCCAACTGCTCGACAACGTCGGCAACATCGCGCTCCTTGGACGCGCTGCCGAGGCCGGGCTGATCGATCGCACGCTGGCGGAAGAGGTGGCGAACGCCTATCGCCGCTATCGTCAGCTGCAGCACAAGCTGCGCCTCGATGACTCGCAGTACGCGCGCGTGGCGCCTGAGGTTGTGGCGGCGCAGTCAGATTCAGTCTTATCGCTTTGGCGCCAAACTCTGGAGTCAGCTGCGGGCGAGGGTCGGTAGCGTCTTCGAACTCTTGTTGAATGCGCGCGCTCGTTGTCGCCAAGGCCCGGGGCGCAACCGGCCTCCCCGTCAGCGCCCCAGCAACAGAAACACCGCCGAACCCGCCAGAAGCCCGTACAGCGCGTTTCCGCTGAGCCTGACCACCGCCAGCAGCACAATCGCCGACAGCAGGCGCGGGTCAACCAGGAGCGCAGGCGAGAAGGCGGTTGCCGCGAGCCAGGGCTTGAACACTTCCGGCGCAACCAGCGCCGTGAGCGCTGCAAGCGGCGCATAGCGGAGCGCCCGTTCGAGCAGGCCCCGCGGACGCAGGCTCGCCGGCACAAACAGAAATGCGTTCCTGAGCGCGAAGATGATGACAGCAAGCATCCCCGTGGCAATCCAGATATCCAGGTCGGTCATGTTCATGACTCAGACCGGCGCGCCCGTGCACGCGTTTCCAGGATAAGTGGCGTAACCACCCCCGCCAGCACCGCGAGCAGCATCCCAGCCCGATGCGGCCACCCGACCCCGATCAGCGCAACGACGGTCGCGGCAATCACCACTGGCCAGGCGAGACTCACCCGCATGGCCTGGGCGATCAGGGCGAGCACGGCTAGCGTGCCGAGAAACCCCAGGTCGCGCCCAGGCTCCACATAAGCCATCACTGCAATGCCGAGCAGCGAGCCCACCTGCCAGGCGGCCCAGACCGGCAGATTGAGCCCCATGAAGAGCGCCGTACGCTGGGCGCGGCGTTCGCGACCGGACAAGGTCTGGTACACCGCAAGCCCGGAATCGGTCGTCATGTAGCCCGCAAACGATCGCAGTCCGGGCGGCAGTCGCGACAGATCGCGCGACAGCGAGGCGCTATAGATCATGAACCGCAGACTGGTGAGAAACGTGGTGAAACCAATCAGCGCGAACGACGCACCCGATGCCATCAGCGGCAGCGCTGCCAGCTGTGCGGTGCCGGAAAACACAATGAGCGTCATGCCGACAGACTGCCCGACACTCATCCCGGCCTGAATCATGGCGACGCCAGCGATGATGCCCCAGACAAACGTGCCGACCATGCCGGGCACCGAAAGCCTCGCACCCATCACGAATCGCGCCCGCCGCACGGCGGCTGCCGGGCGCTGTCCTGCGTCTGCCACGGGCCTCAGCAACGCTTGGGAGCCTCAGGGCGAAGCGCGCGCGACGCGCCCCAGCCCCCATCCAGTCTGTTTTGCCACCCAGGCAGCGCCGACCAGGCACACCAGCACGAAGGGAAGCGACAGCAGGTTGAGTACCGACCAGCCGTTCACAAAGAGGAGCGCCCCGGAGGCGGCGGAACTGGTGATCATCACGCCAAAGACGCTCATGTCCATGAAGCCTTGAACTTTGTTTTTTTCAGCGGGCCGATAGCACCGCGTGAGAAGCGCCGTCCCGCTTGTGTACATAAAATTCCAGCCCACGCCGAGGAGAAAGAGCGAAACAGAGAAGTGCATGAGCTCAACACCCGAAAGCGCCACCACCACACAACCCGCATTGAGTAGCACCCCGATCACCATGATCGGCAGGATGCCGTAGCGGGTGATCAGCGCGCCGGTGAAGAGACCTGGCGCGAACATGCCGATGACGTGCCACTGCAGCACAAACACGGTTTCGTTGAAAGACAGGCTGCAGACCTCCATGGCAAGCGGCGTCGCCACCATGAGCAGGTTCATCACCCCATAGGAAAGCGCAGCCGAGGCGATTGCAAGCATGGCCATCGGTTGACGAAGGATGACGGAGAGCGGCCGCGCTTCACCGCCCAGCACGGGTCCCGAGGGTAATGTGATCCGGAGGAGCTGAATCAGGCCCAGGGACATCAGCCCGAACACCATCAGTACGAGATAGGTGCCGGCAAACTGGTGGGAAAGAACCGTTCGCGACCACTTTGAAATCTCCGGGCCCAGAATGCCACCGATCAACCCGCCGGTGAGCACCAACGAGATCGCCTTGGTCTTGAACGCCGGCTCGTAAGCGTCGGCGGCATCGGCGGCCGCAAAACGCAGACTCGCGCCAAACGCGTTGTAGATGCCACATAGGAAAGTGCCCAGACACAGGAGGGGAAGGCTTTCTATCGTCATGGCCCAGAACGCGACCAGCGCGCTCACCATTGCGGCCACCGAGCCGACGCTGTAACCCGCGCGCCGGCCGTATCGGCGCATGAATGCCGCCGCCGGCATCGACCAGATGGCGCTACCGATTACATAGGACGTGACCGGGAGCGAGGCAAGCATCTTGTCATTGGACAGCTGCAGTCCGGCCAGCACATTGACTGCGATGAGCGTGGCGTTATTGATAAGAAGAAGCGCCTGCAGGGTCGTAAGCAGACCGACCTGAAACCTGAGGGTGGCGAGCATGGCGAAGCCCTGAGCCTGGGAGAGAATCGCTCAGTCTAGCAGCCCGAAACACGGGTCTCTGAACACTTCAGGACAGAACGAGACCGGCTTCGCTAGAATAAGCGCCTCTGCGCAAGTCTTTCGACTGCGTGCCCCAGATACTTCCCAGGAGAACCCCATGTCGATGGCCGACCGCGACGGACTGATCTGGTTCGACGGCAAGATGGTCGACTGGCGTGATGCCAAGATCCATGTGCTCACCCATACGCTGCACTACGGAATGGGCGTATTTGAAGGCGTACGTGCCTACGACGCCGTGGGCGGCACTGCCATTTTCCGCCTTGCAGAGCACACCCGCCGCTTCTTCAACTCGGCGAAAATCTTCCAGATGGCGTTGCCCTTCGATGAGGCAACGCTCGCTCAGGCGCAAAAAGACGTCGTCCGCGAAAACAAGCTCGCGTCCTGCTACATCCGGCCGATTGCCTGGATCGGCTCGGCCAAGCTCGGCGTGTCCGCGCGCGGCAACACCGTACATGTTGCGATTGCCGCCTGGCCCTGGGGCGCTTACCTGGGTGAAGACGGCCTGTCGCGCGGCATCCGCGTTAAGGTTTCGTCGTACACGCGTCACCATGTCAACGTTTCCATGGTGCGCGCCAAAGCGAGCGGCTACTACGTCAACTCCATCCTCGCCAACGCCGAGGTCACCGCCCAAGGCTACGATGAAGCGCTCCTGCTTGACACCGAAGGCTATGTCTCCGAGGGTGCAGGGGAAAACGTGTTCATCGTCCGAAATGGCGTGATCTACACGCCTGATGTCGCCTCGTGTCTGGACGGCATCACGCGCGATGCCGTCATCACCATCGCCCGCGATCTCGGCATCGAAGTGCGCGAAAAGCGCATCACACGCGACGAGGTTTACTGCGCAGACGAAGCCTTTTTCACTGGCACCGCCGCCGAGATCACCCCCATCCGAGAGGTCGACGACCGCACCATCGGCAGTGGTCGCCGCGGCCCCATCACCGAACAACTCCAGAACGTGTTCTTCGACACGGTCGGTGGCCGCGCGCAGCGTTATGCGAGCTGGCTCACGCCGGTCGCCTGAGCCCGATTCTCCTCACCGGGTCCGTGCCATGACAGCTGCCGCTTCCCCCGCCACGCAAGCCGCCGTCGAGCTCGACGGCGCTGCGCTGCCTGCGTTCTGCCCTAACCCGGCCATGCCTGTCTGGTCCGGTCATCCGCGCGTATTTCTCGACGTCACCACCACCGGCGAAGCCCGCTGCCCGTATTGCGGCACCACCTACCGGCTCAAACCCGGCAGCGCGCCGCGCGGTCATCACTGATCCGCCGCCTCCCCCGCAGCCCCTCGCTCAGCGTTCACACCGGATCGCCCAACCCGATCATGCCCCCGTCCATGCAGACGCCGCTAAGTGCCGAGGCCGTCGAAGAGGCTTTCTACGACGCCATGCGGCGAGGCGACCTCACCGCCATGATGGCACTATGGGCCGATGATGAAGAGGTGATCTGCGCTCACCCCAACGGTCCACGTCATGTCGGTCTCGAAGCGGTGCGGGCCTCCTGGGAGTCAGTCTTGTCTGGCGGTGGAGTGGATGTCGCAATCCGTGCGGTCCGGGGACATGCAGGCGCGGTGCTTGCCGTCCACAGCGTCATCGAGACCATCACGGTACGCGGCCAGCGCGCAACTGAAGTGGTCGAATGCGTCGCAACCAATGTGTTCGTCAAGGGTCCGTCGGGCTGGAAAATCCTGATTCACCATGCCTCACAGTCGGGCGAGGGCGAGCCTGCCGCCGCGGCGCCCCAGGGCGCGGTGCTTCACTAGAGCCCGATCCCAGTTGTCAGGCTACATCGCGCCACGCTGGCTGCCAGGCGCTCACCTTCAGACCATCTGGTCAGCGGTTGCAGCGCCCCGTCCCGCCACGGCGCTGACCCGAACCCGCTGGATCACCCCTGACGATGATTTCGTCGATATTGACGCTGGGCCTGCGCCCGCTACGGAAGACGCCCCCCTTTGGGTACTGTTCCACGGTCTCGAAGGCAGTTCTCGCAGCCACTACGCACGGGCCTTGCTCGCCCATGCCACCCGCATCGGCTGGCAGGGCGCGGTGATTCATTTCCGCGGCTGTAGCGGCACGCCCAATCGCAGACCGCGCGCCTATCACTCGGGGGATTCGGCTGAAATCGACTGGATGCTGCGCCGGCTGCATCGTGAGCACCCCCGGCGCCCGCTCTTTGCGTGCGGGGTCTCCCTGGGCGGCAATGCACTCGTCAAGTGGCTGGGCGAACAGGGCGAGGCCGCCCGCTTCGTACGCGCGGCCGCAGCGATCTGCCCGCCACAGGACCTGCAGGCGGGCGCCGAGGCCCTGTCACGCGGATTCAACCGCGTCTACTGCGAATACTTCTTGCGGTCCCTGCGACCCAAAACGTTGGCAATGCTCGAGCGATGGCCAGGCTTGGTCGATGCCGAGAGAGTTCGAGGGGCCCGGGATTTTTTCGACTTTGATGACGCGGTCACCGCACCGCTTCATGGCTTTGCCAGCTGCTATGACTACTGGTCCCGCAGCTCCTGCCGCCAGTTCATGGGCGAGATCCGTGTGCCCACGCTGGTTGTGAATGCGCGTAACGATCCCTTTGTGCCGATTCACGGGCTGGCATCGCACGCCGAGGTCAGCCCGCTGGTCACTCTCGACTATCCCGATACAGGCGGTCACGTGGGCTTTCCGTCGCCGGGCGGCGCGGCGAGATTTAACTGGATCCCGGCACGACTGGAAGCTTTCTTTCGACTCAAGGGAGCGCTTTGACGTGTCACCGCAATTTGATCCGCTGGTTATCCGCGCCATGGCGAGATGGCCAGATGTTCCGGCAGTGTTCGGATGGCTGCGGCTCGACCCGCGAGGCAACTGGCTGCTGATCGACCGAGGCCAGCCCGGCTTCAGCGAGCAGGCGCACGGGACCGGCAGCCCGATCACAAGCCCCGCGATCATCGACTTCATCGGTCGCAACTACGCCCATGACAGCCAGGGGCGCTGGTTCTGGCAGAACGGTCCGCAGCGGGTTTTCGTCAAACTCGACCGCGCGCCCTGGGTGATCCGGGTGATCGGTAGCGGCCCCGAGGCGCGACTCATCACCCACACTGGGGTCGCCTTCGAAGCGGTCAGGCGCGCGGCCTTCGGCCCCGCTGGCGAGATCCTGCTCAATTCTGACCAAGGCTGCGGCGTCGTGCACGATCTTGATGCGTGCTGCCTTCAACTTGACGACGCGGGCGATGCTGAAGCGCCAATCCTGGTGCTGGGCAAAGCCCGTCTGCCCGTGCGGCATTGCGCGGATCCCGAACGAGAATTCGGGTTTGTGACCCAACCCTCACCCGCCTGAACGCCCGCCCCGATCTCGATCTTCAACTTTTGAACCATTTGCGTCTCATACCGGCAAAATTTGCACTTGATTCCGGTAGAGAGATCACGGGATCATCAGTAACCTGAATCGGTTACCTACTACTTAAGCGGCATGGATACCGAAAAGGCCTGCTCGGCAATCCGCTCACTAATCCGCGTCCGGCAATTGTTGGGCGATGCGCTATCGCCTAACAGTAGCCTGATACCGATTGACCTCCTGCTCGCTGCGTCCTGCGCAGAACCCGGAAGAACCCAAAGCGTCACGGTCAAGCAACTGTTCGCTCAGCTTCACCACAGCGACCGCGCGGTCCGCATGCATTTCAACCGACTGGTGGCCGACGGCATGCTGATCGCCGAAGCCGGGGCCAGCGACCGCCGCACCAAGGTGGTTCGCCTCTCCTCGCGCGGCGAAAAGCTCCTGATGCGTGCGGCCTCAACGCTCCTGCAGGCGGCCGAGCCTGCCACATCGGCACCACGCGGGAAAAGCAAGCCGCTCGCCAGCGCTCGCAAGTCTGCGTCGCGGCGTTAATCGCCCCACCGAGCCTGGGCTGATCGCTCGGGGTCGAACCCTTTCTATAGAATCAACTGCGAGGTGGGAGGCCGATATCCCCACCTTTTATCCAAGGAGACCATCTTGAACATTCAGCGCCTTTTCGCCGGAGTTCGGCTTGTGGCTGTGAGCGCCGCATTCGTGCTCGCAGCGGGGTCTGCAAGCGCGGCGCAGCTTCGCTGGGCCGCCCAGAACGACATCCTCACGCTTGACCCGCATTCACAGAACCACGCCACCACCAACAACATCGTCGGCCATGCCTATGAGGGCTTGGTGCGCTATGACAAGAAATATCAGGTTGAGCCGGCTCTCGCCACCAGCTGGCAGGCGACCTCACCCACGTCCTGGCGCTTCAATCTGCGCAAGGGAATTAAGTTTCATGACGGTTCCGACTTCACCGCCGACGACGTCATCTTTTCTTTCGAGCGTATTCGTCAGCCCCAGGGCACGATGCAGATCTACGTGGCGGGCATCAAGGAAATCCTCAAGGTCGATAGCCACACCATCGATCTGATTCTCGACAAGCCGGTGCCAACGCTCCTTAACAACCTCACAACGTTCTACGTGATGAGTCGGGACTGGTCGGCGAAGAACAAGTCCGAGCGCATTCAGGACTACAAAGCGAAGGAGGAAACCTTTGCCTCGCGCAACACGAATGGCACCGGCCCCTATGTGATCAAAGAGTGGCGGCCCGACCAGCGGATCGTGATGAGTGCGAACCCAGCCTGGTGGGACAAGCTCGAAGGCAATGCCACCGACATCGTCTATACGCCCATCAAGGCGGACGCCACGCGGATCGCAGCGCTGCTCGCGGGCGACGTCGACATCGTCACCGACCTGCCCACTCAGGACGTGGCAAAGCTGCGCTCGAACCAAAATTTGTTCGTGCTCGATGGTCCCGAAGTGCGCACCATCTTCATCGCTCTTGATACCCGCAGTGATGAACTCAAGCATGGCCAGAAAGGCGCGAATCCGTTCAAGGATGTGCGCGTGCGCCAGGCGCTCAGCATGGCAATCGACCGGCAGGCGATTCAACGCACCATCATGCGCAACCTCTCCATCCCCGCCGCCATCATGGTCGCCCCGGGGGTGAATGGCCATACGGCGGAGCTCGACAAGGTGGCGCCCGCCAATATCGACGGCGCCAAAAAACTGCTGGCAGAAGCCGGCCACCCCAACGGCATCGAGTTCACGCTCGACTGCCCCAACAACCGCTATGTGAACGACGAAGAAGTGTGTCAGGCCGTGGTCGGCATGTGGGCCAAGCTCGGTGTGCGCGCCAAGCTGAACGCCATGCCGTTTGGCCCCTTTGCCCAGAAGTTCCAGAACTGGGACTCAAGCGCCTATCTGCTGGGCTGGGGCGTGGCCACCTACGACGCGCAGTACACACTTCAGTCGCTCATCCGGACCCGCACCAAAGGCGCCGACGGCAACTTCAACTTCTCCGGCGTGAGCAATGCGCGCGTTGATGAGTTGGTTGACGCCATGGGGGTTGAAACCGACAAGGCCAAACGTGACGGCATGATCCGCGAAGCCCTCACCATCACACGCGACCAGGCACTCCTCGTTCCGCTTCATCATCAGATGCGGCCTTGGGCCATGAAGAAGAATGTGAGCATTGCTCACAATTCAAACGACGCGCCCAAGATGTACTACGCCAACATCAAGTAGGACTTACGCGCCGCGGCCTGACCTCGAAATCATCGAGGTCAGGCTCTCGGGTCAGTCTCCAGTAGTCCACCAGCCGGAAGGGCATCGGTCCGAACACACGGCCGTGCCGGTTGCGATACCAGTTGTTCATGCCAGGATGCGTCCAGACCAGCTCGGCGTGCTCGGCGTCCACTTTCTCGATATAGCGATCGTGCACCTCGCGCCTGACCTCCAACCGGTCGACGCTGCGCTCGATCATGTTGCGCAATAGCGTGGTGATGTAGCGCACCTGGCACTCGATGACGAAAATCAGGCTGCCACCGTGCGCGAGGCCCGTATTGGGGCCGTAGGTCACAAACAGGTTCGGATAGTCTGGGACGGTGATGCCCAGATAGGCGCGCGGGTCGTCATCCGTCCAGGCCTCGGCAAGCGTCTGGCCGGATCGGCCGAGCACTGTCATCGAACCCAGCATCTGCGCTGCCTCGAACCCGGTGGCGAGAATGATCGCGTCGACCTCATGCCGGGAACCGTCGGCCGCAATCACTGCATCGGCCTCGATCCGGTCGACGGCCTCGGTCACCAGCTCGACATTCGGGCGCTTGAGCGCCTGGTACCAGCCGTTGTCGATCAGAATGCGCTTGCCGTACGGCGGATAGTCAGGCAGACACTTCGCCACCAGATCGGGACGACCCTCAAGCTGCGCGAGAAGGTACTCGGTCATCTGCTGGCGTTGCCGGTCATTGCGATAGTTCATGGCGCGTTCCGGATGCGGCCATGCCGGATCGCGCCGAACCGTGGGAAGCAGCCCGTCGCCAAAGCGCCACATGAGGCCAAAGCGATACCAGGGGTAGTAGTAAGGAATATTCTCGAGGAGCCAACGCTCACCATGGCTCACGGTGCCGTGATAGTCCTGCGGGGGGCGTGCCCACTGCGGCGAACGCTGGAACACGGTCACCTTGGCTGCGCGGGCGGCGACGCTTCTCAGAAACTGCATGGCACTCGCGCCCGTTCCCACCACAGCAAGGCGCTTACCTTCAAGCGCTACGTCATGACGCCAGCGTGCGGAATGCCAGGCCGGCCCGGCAAACTGTTCCAGCCCCCGGATGGACGCGGTCTTGGGCTGATTCAGCTGCCCGGTGGCCGAAATCACGGCCTGGTAGCGCCGCTCCGACTCAACGCCGCTTGCATCGCGCAGGCGAACCTCCCAGACGCTCTGTGCGTCGTCCCAGCGCATCTGCTCGACCCGTACACCGAACTCGATTTTTTCACGGATGCCAAGCTGGTCAGCAACCGCCCGCTGATAGGCCACCACCTCATCTCGCTTGGAGTAGTTGCTGGTCCAGGCCAGATTGGGCGCAAAGGAATAGGAGTAGTAGTGATTGGGTGTATCGACACCGGCTTCCGGATAGTTGTTCTCAAACCAGGTGCCCCCCAGCGAGGGGTTCTTGTCGACGATGTCAAAGGCAATTCCGAGTTCGCGCAGGCGCCCGGCCGCACACAGGCCGGAAAAACCGCAGCCCACCACCAGCACCCGAAACCGCTTGAGCGCACCGCTCTCGGGCGGCGCGTTCCAGCGCACCTCGCGGCTTGCAAAGCCCATCTCCTCCAT
>JAGWXN010000285.1 GCA_018969885.1 Betaproteobacteria bacterium
CTGATTGCCTCAGCGTGGCAGTCCAGCAGGCGGGCGGCCACTTTCAACCGGAATGCTGGGGAAGCCCAGGACGACCCCGCTTCCGCTGGCCCCGGAAGCATGCCTGCGCGCTTTTGGTTGCCCTTTGCCGCAACCGTTGCCACCTTGATCGGTTACGTAGCATGGGTGGACAGGCTGGGCTTCATCGTGACGGCGTTCGTCATGCTCTGCGTCCTGTTTGCGGCCTATCGGGTCCGGCTCGCCTTGATCGTGCCGGTTGCGGCCGTCTCGACGCTCGCGGTTCACACCGCGTTTTACAAGCTCCTCAAGGTGCCTTTGCCCTGGGGTTTACTGTCCGGGTGGGTCTGGTGAACCGATCCCTGGGACGGGAGCGCTGACATCGACGCTCTCTCGACTGCCTTCCAGATGGTGTTCAACCTTCAGACCCTGGTCGTGATGGTGCTCGCCTCGCTGTTTGGCCTCTTCGTGGGTGCAGTGCCAGGGTTGACCGCCACGATGGCTACCGCACTCCTGGTCCCCATCACTTTCTTTCTGCCGCCGATTCCGGCCGTCGCAGCGATGGTGACGGCGACCGCCATGGCCATCTTTGCGGGCGATATTCCCGGGTGTCTGGTTCGAATTCCTGGGACGCCGGCATCAGCCGCATATGTCGATGAAACCTATCGCATGACGATCAAGGGGCACGCCGAGACGGCGCTGGGTGTGTCGCTGGTGTTTTCGGTGATCGGCGGGCTATTCGGTACCGCGGTGCTTATTCTGGCGGCGCCCGCCCTGGCTGCGGCCGCGCTGCAATTCAGTTCATTCGAGTATTTCTGGCTGGTGCTGCTCGGTCTGACCTGCGCCGTATTCGTGAGTGGCGATGCGCCGCTCAAGGGAATGATCACCCTGTTCCTTGGCCTGCTGCTTGGTTGTGTCGGGCTTGAGAATCCGGCTGCACACCCTCGGTTCACGTTTGATTCGCCTGATCTGCTAAGCGGCGTGAGCCTGATTCCTGCAATGATCGGCCTGTTTGCGGTGAGCGAGGTGCTTCGCTTCAGCCTGGACGCGAATCCGCTCGCCGCGGTCAGTCGCCAGGTGGGTTCGGTGTTTCGTGGCATGGGTGCCATGATCCGCCGGTATCCGGTGCAGACGCTACGGGGCAGTTCACTCGGCACGGTGATTGGCGCACTGCCGGGTGCGGGGGCTGACATTGCAGCCTGGATGTCGTACGCGATGAGCCGGCGTTTTTCGAAGGAGCCTGAAAAATTTGGGACCGGGCATCCCGAGGGGTTGGTAGAAGCGGGCGCCGCCAACAACAGCGCACTTGCGGGAGCCTGGATTCCAGCGCTGGTATTCGGCATACCCGGCGACTCGATCACGGCGATTGTGATCGGTGTGCTCTATATGAAGAACCTGAATCCCGGGCCGACGATTTTCATCAATAACCCGTCCAGTATTTATGCGGTGTTTCTGCTTTTCATCGTGGCGAATCTGCTGATGCTGCCGCTTGGCTGGCTATGTATCAAAGTGGCTGCGCGGCTGCTTCGTACGCCACGAAACCTTCTGATGCCGGTGATTCTGCTGTTCTGCGTGGTGGGCGCTTTTGCGATCAATAACTCGCCCTTTGATCTCTGGATTCTGGTGGCGGCGGGATTAATCGGCTGGTTACTGGAAACCCACGGATTTCCGATTGCACCGGCCATTCTGGGGATGCTGCTGGGCACGATGCTGGAAGAGCATTTCATCCGCTCGATGATCAAGGCGGACGGCAACCTGCTCGCCTTTGTGGAACGTCCGATCGCAGCGGGCCTCGCGGTGCTGGTGCTCCTTGTGTGGGGCGTGTCAGGCTGGCTGGGTTGGCGGCGCAGGCGGACCGCGCCGTCAGCGGTAAAACGCTTCGACTAAGCCCATCCCGGTGATCGGCACGTAGGTGACCAGCATCAGCACCACCAGCAAAACGCCGATAAACCAGACATTGACGCGCGTGACGTCCCAAACCGAGGCGCGAGCGATGGAACTGGCCACCATCAGCACGCTGGCAACGGGCGGTGTCTGCTGACCGATCCCCAGGTTGATCGTGACGATGAGTCCGAAATGCACCGGGTCGATGCCGGCTGCACGCACCAGCGGCATGACGATGGGCACCACCAGAATGATGGCGGCGGCCGAATGCAGGAACATGCCAAGAAAGAGAAACAGCACGTTGAGGAGCGCAAGCACCAGCCACTTGTTGCTGGTGAAATCGGACACGGCGCGGGCCAGCGCCTGAGGCGACTGCATTTCAGTGAGGTAGGCGCCAAGAAGCGCACTGGTGGCCACCAGCAGCATCACCACGGCTGTTTGAATGCCGCCTTCGACGATCGCCGCGCGCAAGGTCTTGAGATTGAGCTCGCGATAGATCAGCAGGCCCACGAACAGGGCAGCGACCACGGCAAGCGCTGCGCCTTCAGTGGCGGTGACGATCCCGCCGAAGATGCCCCCCAGAATGATGATGGGGAGCAGAAACGCCCAGAAGGCGCGGCGTCCGGTCTGTGCCACGCGTGCCAGCGAAAAGCGCTCGTCGCTGGGCAGGTTGTAGCGGTGTGCGAGCCAGCTTGCCATCAGCATCAGTCCGAAGGCGCCGATGAGGCCGGGTACGATCCCCGCGACAAACAGCTGCACGACTGAAGCCTCGGCCATGACCGCATAGAGGATCATGGGAATGGACGGCGGAATGATGACGGCGAGCGTGGCGGCCGACGACATGGCGGCCGCCGCATAGGGTGCCGGGTAGCCTTTTTCTTTCATGCCCGGGATCAGGATCGAGCCCAGCGCGGCCACATCGGCGACCGCCGAGCCAGAGATCTCGGCGAAAAACAGCGAGGCGCCGATCGAGACGTGGGCAAGCCCCCCTCGGACCCAGCCGAACAGCGCACCTGCAAATGCGATCAGACGCTGTGAAATGCCGGAAGCGTTCATGATGGCGCCGGCGAGAATGAACAGCGGAATGGCAAGGAGCGGGAAGTTGGTGGCACCGTTGTAGATGACCAGGGCCACATTGGGCAGGGAGTCGGTTCCCTGCGTGGCCAGCATGGCGGCGACCGACACGATGCCCAGTGACACAGCGATCGGAACGTTGATCAGGACCAGCAGCAGGACCGCCGCAAACAGAAGGAACATGATGCCCATGAGTTGCTCCCGGCTAGTGAAGACCGTCGGCAAGCGACGACGCACTTCGATCAACGGGCTGGGCGCGAATCAGATCGATGAGGTTCAGGACTTCGGCCACCAGAATAAGCGCGGCCGACACCGGAATCACTGACTGCACCATGGCTGCCGAGAGCCACGGTACGCTCACCAGCATTTCGTCGGCGAGCACGGGCAGAATGTCTGCGCCCACCCATCCAACCAGCGCAAAAAATGCGATCACCATGATCTGCGAGATCAGGGCGAGTGCTCGGCGTGGCCCGGCTGAAAGCTGGTCGACCAGTTCTGGGCAGCCGATGTGTGCGCGTCGGGCCGAGGCAAGCGCTGATCCGTAGAACGTGAGCCAGGCGAGGAGCACTGAGGCCATTTCGTCGTACCAGACGAGCGGCCGTCCGATCGCGCGCATGAACACCCCCAGCACGACTTCGCCGGCGAGCACAACCATTAGAAGGATCACCAGACGCTCGAGGCCGAGCGCATAGCGTTCGCGAAATCGCACCAGAGGGTGCGAGGCGGCGACGGCTTGAGTCATGTTCAGGGGCGTCCCAGGGCAACGGCTTTATCGATCAGCGCTTTGGCGCCGGCCACTTCCTTGCCAAATTCTTCATAGGTGGGTCGACTGGCGGCGATGAAGGCGTCTTTATTGACCTCGTTTACCTGAATACCGCTCGCGCGGATTTTATCTAGCAGGTCTTTCTCAGCGCGCGCAGCGGTTTCATAGACGAAGACCTGGGTTTCTCGGGCTGCGGTTTCGATCGCTGTACGGATGGGCTCAGGCTGAGCGGAAAACCGTTTGAGGCCCGCCGTGAGAAACGCCGGGCTGTAGACATGGCCCGACAGGGACAGAAACTTCTGTACCTCGTGGAGCTTGGAGGAGTAGATCTGGGTGAACGGATTTTCCTGGCCGTCCATCACGCCTGTCTGGAGCGCGGTGAACAGCTCGGAAAATTTCATCGGGCTGGGGCTGGCGCCGTAGTTTTGAAACATCTTGATGCGCCATTTGCCCTCGGGCACCCGCAGCTTGATGCCCTTCAGGTCGTCCGGAACCGTGATGGGGCGCCGGTTGTTGGTGAGGTGGCGATAGCCGTTCTCCCAGACCGCCAGCACCTTGAGCCCTTTTTTCTCAACGGCGGGTGCGATGTCGGGCCAGAAGATTTCTTTCTCGATGCGTGCCATGTGCGCACGATCTTTCACGATGTAGGGCATCTCGAACATGCCGAT
>JAGWXN010000286.1 GCA_018969885.1 Betaproteobacteria bacterium
CGCTTCATCGATCGATTCGAGATTCGAAACGGACTGATCTGCGAGCAGGATGTCTGGAACGATCTGGTCTGAGGGTCTCATGCCAAGAACGCTCGAGCCCATCTCGCCATCCGACCTCGCGAGCCTCACGGCCTGGACTGTGGCCGCAGACGGTCGGTCGCTATCGCGTCGGCTTGAATTTGCAGATTTCCAGGAAGCGTTTGCCTTTATGACGAGAGTGGCGTTGCGTGCCGAGCAAATGGACCATCACCCCGATTGGCGTAACGTCTGGCGCCGCGTCGACATTTCGCTCAGCACGCACGACGCAGGCGGGCTCACCCGCCTTGATCTCGAACTTGCCCGGTTCATCGACCGGATCGCACCTTTGTCCCTTACTTGAAGGCCGACACCGACATGACTGCCACCACCGACTCTTTTCTGCCTGCGGGCCTCAACGTCGACCGCTACACAGCCAGGCACATCGGCTGGGAGGTTAATGGCAAGGTGGCCACCATCACGCTCAATCGTCCCGAGCGCAAAAACCCCCTCACCTTTGATTCCTACGCCGAGTTGCGTGATCTGTTCCGTGCGCTCGCATATTCCAAAACCATCAAATCGGTCGTGATCACCGGCGCTGGCGGCAACTTTTGTTCCGGTGGCGATGTGCACGACATCATCGGTCCGCTGGTCGAACTTCAGCGTGCTGACGACATGGGCGGGTTACTCGCATTCACCCGCATGACCGGCGACTTGGTGAAGGCGATGCGCGCAGCGCCACAAACCATTGTTGCAGCGGTTGACGGTATCTGCGCGGGCGCGGGCGCCATTCTCGCCATGGCATCGGACCTTCGCCTGGGAACGGCCGCAAGCAAGGTGGCGTTTCTGTTCGTGCGGGTCGGACTGGCCGGCGCCGACATGGGCGCCTGCAACATCCTGCCGCGCATCGTTGGCTCCGGGCGCGCGGCCGAGTTGCTCTTCACCGGTCGTTCGATGGATGGCGCCGAGGCCGAGCGCTGGGGTTTCTACAACCGGCTGTGCGAGCCCACCACGCTACTTACCGACGCACAGGCGCTTGCCGCCTCACTTGCCGCGGGCCCGACCTTCGCTCATGCCATGACCAAGCGCTGTCTCCACCAGGAGTGGAACATGGGGATCGATGAAGCCATTGAAGCCGAAGCGCAGGCCCAGGCAATCTGCATGCAGACCCGCGATTTTGAACGCGCCTATACCGCGTTCGTGAACCGCACCAAGCCGGTATTCGAGGGCGACTGAGTCAGGCAGAGAGCCCCGCCATGGCCTGGCGCGAGATGATCACGCGTTGCACCTCGCTCGCACCTTCATAGATGCGTAGCGCACGAATGTCGCGGTAAAGCTCCTCGGCCTTGTTGCCTCGCGTCACACCCAGCCCACCGAATATCTGGACCGCCTCATCGATGACGCGCTGCGCCGCTTCGGTGGCGTGGAGTTTGGCCATTGAAGACTCGCGTGTGACACGCCGTTTCTGAACATCCCGCGTCCAGGCCGAGCGATAGACGAGAAGTGCGCTGGCATCGACATCGAGCGCCATGTCGGCGATCTTGCCCTGAATCAGCTGCTGTTCGATCAGCGCGCGCCCCATGACCATGCGCGTTGCCGCACGTCGCATCGCATCGTCGAGCGCCCGCCTGGCAAAGCCGAGTGCTGCGGCGCCCACGGTGGTTCGGAAGACATCGAGCGTGGCCATGGCAATCTTGAAGCCCTCACCGGGCTGGCCGAGCAGCCGATCCGCCGGCACGAAGCAGCCGTCAAACCGGATGGTTGCGACCGGATGCGGCGAAATCATTTCAAGGCGCTCTTCGATGATGAACCCCGGCGTTTCGGCATCGACAACAAAGGCCGAGAGCCCTTTCGCACCAGGCGCCTCGCCCGTGCGGGCAAACACCACGTAATGATCCGCAATACCGCCGTTGGAAATCCAGGTCTTGACCCCATCGAGCCGCCAACCGCCCGGTACCGCTGTGGCGAGCGTGCTCATGGCGGCCACGTCGGATCCCGCATCGGGTTCTGACAACGCGAAGGCAGCGATACGCTCGCCGGACCGCACCCCCGGGAGCACCTTGTCGCGCAGCGCCTGGTCAGCAAAGAGGGTGATGGGGCCGGTCCCCAGCCCCTGCATGGCAAACATCACCTCGATCAGGCCTGAGCGCCGCGCAAGAATCTCCCGGGCCAGACAGATCGTTCGCACATCAAGGCCCGCGGCCCCCGCTGAGGGAACCACCGGCTCGAGCAGCCCGCTTGTTCCCAGGTCACGAACGATGCTGCGGCACAGTGCATCGAGCGCTTCACCCTCACAGTGAACCGGCTCGGGCCGCGCCGCCACCCATGACTCCAGGTGGGACGCAAAGGCTCGGTGACGAGGCTCAAAAAACGGCCATTCAAGAAATGTGGTGTCCGACATCGGAAGGATTCCAGTAGTGGCTCACGGACGCGGGCCCGCGAGAAAAGCGGAACTCAGGAGACAGCCAGCGCCTTTTCGATTGCGGCAACGAGCTCGCGTGATTCGGGTGCAACCCGGCTCGGATAATGGGCCACCGGCTCGCCCGCGCGACTCACGAGGTATTTGTGAAAATTCCAGCGAGGCGCCTGTCCCGTGATCCGAGCCAGCTCAGCGTGGAGCGGATTCGCCGCAGCGCCCGTGACTGAGGTTTTCGCAAACATGGGAAAGCGAACGCCATAGGTGTTGAAACACACCTCGCCGATCTGCTGGCTGGTGCCGGGTTCCTGCTGACCAAAGTCGTTGGAGGGAAACCCCAGAATCACCAGACCGCGCGATGCATAGCGGCCATGCAGTTTCTCCAGGCCTTCATACTGCGGCGTAAAGCCACACTGACTGGCAGTATTGACGACCAGCAGTACCTTGCCGGCGAACCCGCACAACGATACGGGTGCGTCATCCTGGAGCCGCGGAAACACATGGTTCAGAAGCCTGGGGCAGGCACCCGACGCACCCGCGCGACCGACCGCTGGGGTCCCGGAAGCCGAGACGACTTGGGATAGGGCCCCTCCACCGCCCAAAGCGGCAGCACGCAACAACACCGGCGCAACCAGTGCAACGCCCCTGTGTAGTGCGGTGCGCCGAACGGAGTCAGATGGGCTGAGCTCGGCGGGGAAAACTGATTTCGGGAAGACGCGCATGACCTTCGAACGCTAGAATTGACCGAATGAAACTCTACATCACCGCCGGCTCCCCCTATGCCCGGATGGCCAGAATGCTGGTCATCGAAAAAGGACTTCAGTCCCGTGTGAGCGAACATATCGCCCAGACCCGGGTCGCCGACAGCCCTTACTACGCGATCAGCGTGTCGGGGCGCGTTCCCTACCTCGTGTGCGAAGACGGCGAGGGCCTGGAGGAGTCCAAGGCCATATGCGACTACCTCGACAGCCTGGTGGGTGCACCGCTGCTCACGCGTCCCGCGCCGTCTCAAACCCTTTCGGTTGCGCGGCTCGACGGGCGCGCGGCCTCCCTGATGGACGGCCTGGCGGTGTGGTTCCGCGAGCTGGTGCGGCCTGCCAATGAGCGCTCCCCCACCGTCATTCAGCACGAGCGCGACCGCGCCGAACGCCTGCTGTCCTGGTGGGAGACCCAGATCGGTCATCCCTGGATGACCGGTCCCTTCAACCATGCCCAGCTGACGCTGGGGTGCGCGCTCGCCTTTGCGCTCAAAATTCGTGGCTTTGAGTGGCGACCCGATCGGCCCGCACTCGCCGCCTGGTTCGAGACGTTCAGCCGCCGGCCTTCATTTGTGGCCACTGAACCGCCGGCATCCAAAAAGTGAGCCCGGGAAGCATTGAGATGAGCACGGTTTCACGCCGTCACCTGATGATCGCGGCCGCCGCCACCACAGTGGTGTCTCCGTCCAAGGCGCAGACCTTTCCCGCGCGTCCCATTCGCCTGGTGGTTCCCTATCCGCCCGGTGGCCCCTTGGATCTGGCTGCGCGGGCGCTTGCCGAATCCATGCGCGAGCCGCTGGGCACGGTTGTTGTCGAGAACCGCAGCGGCGCCGGCGGCAACGTCGGCGCCGACCATGTGGCGAAATCAGCGGCTGACGGCCACACGCTCCTGATCGGCGCGGTTGCCACGCACGCAATCAACCCCTCGCTTTACCCCCGTATGCCCTACGACGCCGAGCGCGACTTCGCACCTATTTCGCTGATCGCGGTCGTCCCGAATGTGCTGGTGCTGAACGATGCCTTCGCCCAGCGTGAATCGATTCAAAGTGTCGATGATTTCGTCGCAGTGCTCAGGCGCCGTCCCGGGGCGTTTCAGTTCGCATCAGGCGGCAACGGCAGTGCAGGACACTTAGCGGGCGAGCTCTTCAAACAGCAGACACAAACCTTTGCGGTGCACATCCCTTACCGGGGTGCG
>JAGWXN010000287.1 GCA_018969885.1 Betaproteobacteria bacterium
CTCTTAGTCTCGGCGGGCGCCGCCTTAGTGGACATGTCTGCATTGAGGCTTTCCAGCCATTCGCCCTGCTTCTCAAGGAAGGCTTTCTGAGCCGCGTTAAGCGCGTTCCAGCTCTTGGCGCTGAAAATCACACCCAATTCGATGTTGTAGAAGCCCGGGTCAACGCGGTACTTGGTTTTCTCGTGCCAGCCGAGGTCAAAAATACCCAGTAAGGGCCAGCCATAGCCGTCCACCACGCCACGGTCCAGCGCCGTATAAACCTCCCCCGGCGCCACCTGCATGACCGAGGCGCCCAGCCGCGTGAAGAACTCGCGATAGATGGGAGCGATACGGATCTTGAGCCCGCTGAGATCGGCCTTGTCGATCCGCTTATTGAGGTAAATGTGATACGGCACGCCGTCACCAGTTCGGGCAAAGTAGTAGAGCCCTTTCTCCATCATGAGCTTATTGAGGAACTCCACCGTGCCGTTGCGGCGCATCTCAGCCCAGGGCACCGACGCATAGTTCACCGAAAGCGACTCAGGCGAAACGCTGGCGATGAACGATGTCGTGGTGTTCGACAGGTCAACCACGCCATTCCGAAGCGCTGCGCCCTGTTCCATCGTGGGGATGGCCTTGGGACCGCCCAGGTAGTTGATTTGAACCAGTCCCTTGCCCTCCTGGTTCACTTTTTCAACGAAGCGCTCGAAATTTCGCGCATAGGTCGTGCCTTCCTGAAAGGCGTTCACCGCCCGCAGCGTCACCTGTTGGGCCGAGGCGGGAAACACGGCGGACATCAGCAGTGCTGCGGCGGCCAAACCAAGCGTATGACGACGAATCATCGAGGCATCCTCCAGGGTGGTTGTCATGAGCGGCTCGCTTGCCGCCTGTCGTTCTCAGGAAATTGTGTCACGGGAGGCGGGTCGGAAGCCACCGGAATGTCGAAGCATGCCCAGGGTGCGGGACAACACGTCCCGCCGATACGCCGCAATATCAAGTCCCGAGTAGTCGTAAAAACCTCGCCCGCTCTTCAACCCCAGCGCCCCGTCGGCAATCATCTGACCGATCACCTCGGGCGCGCGGTAGCGCTCGGCGCTGACCGATGCCGACATCTCGCGACTCGCATGATGAAGAATGTCAGCACCGCCGAAGTCAATAAACTCGACGACCCCGATTGCCGCGAAGCGAAGCCCCATTCCGAACCGGGTCGCACGGTCGATTTCCTCGGCCGTCGCGGCCCCCTCCTCGATCATGCGCGCGGCTTCGTTCATCACCAGTGCCTGCAGGCGCGGCACGATGTAGCCTGGCGTTGCGCCACAGACCACCGGGATCTTGCCAATCGATTCCATCAGCGAGCGCGCACGGGCCACCACGCTCGGATCGGTACCAGGATGAACCGACAACTCCACCACCGGGATCAGATAGGCCGGGTTCAGCCAGTGAATGTTCAAAAAGCGTTCCGGATGGGACACCAGCGGCGCCAGTTGAGTGACCAGAATGCTGCTGGTGGTCGAGGTGAGAATGGCGTCGCGGCTGCAGGCCGCTGACAAGATCGAAAAGGCCGCTTGCTTGGCCTCCATGGTCTCGGGAACCCCCTCGAAAACCAGAAGCGCGGCCGCCAGTGCCTGGGGGGCGTCCTCGGCGAAGACGCATTCGATTCTCGCGAGGAGCCCCGACACCTGGTCGGCTTCGAGCGCCCCCAGATCCACCAGCGCGGCGAGACTCGCGCGGAGCTCGGCTTCAATCTCGGCCGCCAGCCGATCCCGATCAGCAGGCGAGCGGGGCTTGAGGTCGACCAGACTGACGCGATATCCAGCCCAGGCAAACGCCAGCGCAATGCTTCGTCCCATTCGCCCGGCCCCGGCAGCCGCAAAACGTGGACGGCCGACGACGGTCATAACCCGGTCCCGTCTTCAAGGCCCCGCGCGAGCGCCTCGATGCTGAGGCTCGCGAGGCCCAGCGCCTCAAAACTGCGCGCCCCCTCGCGCAGATCGCGCCCCAGCCAACCCCCAGCGATCGCAAGTAACCCATGCGAAATCGGTGCGTCAACGCCCGCCCAGCGTGCAACCGACGCCAGAAGCGACAGGCCCAGCTCGATGTCCTCCGTGACATAGCGGTGGTTCGTCAGATCGATATGCTCGCGCCAGTCGCCTGATTTCTGAAGCTTTCGATGGGCGTCGCCGTACATCCACCGATCAGTGGTGTAGTGATCGGCGAGCGGATAGTGAGGCGCCGGATAGCCCAAGGCCTCGCGGACGGCGATCCGCTCGGCATCAAGCCGATCGGTGACCGCGCGGACTGCAGGTTGGGTGCCCTCGGAGTGAATATCCCACCGAGCGTGATGCTGAAGCGGGGCCGCATTCATCACGACCAGCGGCGGATGGATGATCGGGCCCGCGTTCATGAGCGCCCCGGATAGTGCGTTGCCGCAACCATGGACACTCGGGAATGCCTTTCCGATCACGGCGAGCGCGCGCCGAGCGTCGGCAAAAGGAAAAACCCCGGTCGGAAGCCGCACCGCTCGAATCGTGACATTGACCTCGTTCGGTCCATGCAGTCGGGCGAGATACGGCAAGGTCCCGGTCTCCGCCCAGGTCACTCGGGCCCGGCTACCCTCCGCCGCCACCCATCGGCTCATCAGGTAACTGCCCAACGTGCCCGGGGCGAGAAACACCACCTGTCCGTCCGACAGATGCGGTGCGGCCCACGTGGCGATATCTCGCTGAGCCGTCGCCGGGGTGGGGAGCACGATCAGTTCGGCACCCCGAATCGCGTCGCCGATTTCATCGCACACGCGGTGCACCGGCACCCGTCTGGACCCGGCAGCATCCTTCAGGAGGATCCCCCCTGCATCGCGCAGCGCCTGCAGCGCCGCCCGATCGCGTCGCCAGAACCGCACCTGATGCCCCTGCTCCGACAGGTCGGCCGCCGCAGCATGGCAGCCGTGACCGCCCCCAAGAATTGCGATCTCCATGAGCAATGATCCTCTGACCCCGCCTATGCACCGGCACGCCCGGCACGAGATGGCGGCGAACCATACGGACCCGCCGCCACGGTGTCAACCACACCGTCGCGGAATTGGCTGCGCGACTATAATCGGCCTCAATAATGACCCCCGCACTCGCCGCCCTACCGGAGTCGCTCTCCTGCATCGTTCCGTGCAAGAACGAGAGGACTAACCTTGCCCGCTTGCTTCCTTTGCTCGCCGATACGCTCGCGCGATGCGCAGACCATTACGAAATACTGGTGGTCGATGACGGTAGCAGCGACGACACCGCCACCTGGGTCGAGGATCAGATCAAGGCGGGCAGCGTGACCGGGCTGGTACTCCTCAAACTGTCACGCAATTTTGGGAAGGAGGCCGCGCTCACCGCCGGCCTCACGCACGCTCGCGGGGCGGTCATCGTCATGATCGATGCCGACCTTCAACACCCGCCCGCCATGATTGAAACCTTTGTAGACCATTGGCGCCGAGGCGCGGAAATGGTCTACGCAGTGCGCGAAGACCGGAGCAGTGAAAGCACCTTCAAGCGCGCAGGCACCGGCATTTTTTACCGCCTTCTGAACGCCGCTGATCGATTTGAAGTGCCGCCCGGAGCGGGCGATTTCCGGCTGATGGACCGACGAGTCGTCGACGCGCTGCTTGCGATGCCTGAGCGCAACCGGTTTTTAAAGGGCCTCTACGCCTGGGTGGGGTTTCGCACCGTCGCCCTGCCCTACACCCCCGAGGACCGCACGGTTGGCGTCACGCGCTTCGGTGCGCTCGACCTGATCCGGCTCTCGCTTGACGGCCTCACCGCCTTCACCAAATGGCCGCTTCGCGCGGTGAGTCTCGCGGGGCTCCTGCTTGCCATTCCGGCATTGCTGTACGGAATTTTGCTCATCGCCAGCTATTTCCTTTTCGGAAACGATGTCTCCGGTTGGACCACCATCGTCGTGGGCCTCATGCTGTTCTCGGGCATTCAGCTGTTTTCACTGGGTGTCGTGGGCGAATACGTTGGCCGGATCTTTGAAGAGGTCAAGGCACGGCCGCTTTTCGTGGTGTCGGCGCGAACCGGCCGCGGTCTGGAGCCCCCTGCCCAATGAACGTCGGGCCTCTGCGCACCGACGGCGAGGCGCTTCGCACCGCATTGAAGCTTGCTTGCCTGGCGTTTGTCCTGACGACATGCACGGCGTGGGTGCGGCCGCTGTTGTTGCCCGACGAGGGCCGCTATGCTGGCGTGGCCTGGGAGATGCTGCGATCGGGTGACTGGCTCACCCCTACGCTCAACGGCCTGCCGTATTTTCACAAACCGCCGCTGTTTTACTGGATCACCGCAAGCTCGCTGGCGGCTTTTGGCCTGACCGAATGGGCCGCCCGCGTCGCGCCCGCCATCGGCTTTTCGCTGGCTG
>JAGWXN010000288.1 GCA_018969885.1 Betaproteobacteria bacterium
TCGGCGCGTGCCCGCTCAAGCTGTGCCTGCGCCGCAGACAGTGACGGGCTGGCCGCCTGCGCAAGCGCGATCAACTCGGGCAGCGTGTCATCGCCCACCTGGGCCCACCAGGCGGAGAGTTCGGAGACCGAGCCGCTATGAGCAACCGGCGCCTGCCACGCGGCCGGCAGTGCGGGACTTTCAGGAACGGGGGGCATCGTGACCCCACCCAAGCCCGTGCATCCGGTCAGCACCACGACGATGCTCGCGAGCAATAAGGTATTCCGGCAACGCATGTCAGAAAACGACCGAGTGAAGGAGGGAAAAGGAACAGGGCGCCCGCCGAACTCCGCAGGGGAGGGCCAGTGCAGGCGAGACTGTAGTCGAACCCGGCTCCCTGTGCTGAGATTCCCTCACCCGGCTGGCGCTGGTTATTCAATCGCGATCAGATTATTTATGATCGAGGCCTACCCTTGAACTGGAGTGTTCACCCATGGCCTGGTTTCGTCTCCTCGCGTGCGCGTTTCTGTCAGCCACCGCTGTAGCCGCTCAGGCGCAGACCTTTCCCACCAAACCGATCAGGCTGGTCTGCCCCTTCCCGCCCGGCGGCGCTGTGGATATCGCCTCGCGGGCGATCGCGGCCGAACTCAGCAAGACCATCGGCCAGCCCGTGAGCGTAGAGAATAAACCCGGTGCGGGCGGCAATATCGGGGGCGTAGAAGTAGCGCGTTCTGCTCCCGATGGCTACACCCTGCTTATGACAACCAGCGGCATCAATGGCATCAACCCGGTGCTCTATCGCAAGATGCCTTTTGATCCCAACAAGGACCTGACTTCGGTCGCGGCCCTGGTGTCGCTCTCTAATGTGCTGGTTGCACATCCGTCGGTCAAGGCGACCAACGTCGCCGAACTGCTCGCTCTTCTCAGGTCCAACCCTGGAAAGGTGACCTTCGCCTCCAGCGGTTCGGGCACCAGCATTCACATGTCGGGTGAAATGTTCATGCACCTTACTGGCACACGAATGATCCATGTGCCGTACAAGGGGAGCGCACCAGCAATCACTGATCTGCTGGGTGGCCAGGTGCAGGTGATGTTCGACAACATTCCGTCGGCGCTGCCGCATATCCGCTCCGGCAAGTTGCGCGCGCTGGCCACGACGGGTGCCCAGCGTGACCCGGCCTTGCCTGACCTGCCCACCATTGCCGAGGCAGGCGTGAACGCCTACGAGGCTGGCGTGTGGTTCGGCCTGGCAGCGCCTGCGGGAACGCCGGCTGATGTGATTGCCAAGATCAGTACTGAGGCCATCAAGGGCACCCGCTCCCCCGAGTTCGTCAAGCGCATGACCGAATTGGGCTACGTCATCATGGGACTGGGTCCCGAACAGATGACGGCCATGCTCAAGGCGGAAATCGAGCGCTGGACGCCTGTGATCAAAGCCTCTGGCGCCGTGGTTGAATAAGCCTCGCCGACGCGGAGAGGGGGCAGGGCGGCCAGGCGGGGCATGACGCTTCTCACCTCCACACTGGATGTGTCGTCCGCGCAGTTTGCGGCCGATGCCCGCGCAACGCTGGCGCTTCTCGAGCGGGTCCGTACGATCGAGAAGCGAACGCATGATCGCTCGGCCGCCTCCAGAGAGCGGTTCACGCAACGGGGTCAGCTCCTTCCGCGCGAACGCGTGGGGCTGCTTCTCGATCCGGGCGCCGCGTTCTTAGAGCTCTGCACCCTGGCAGGCTATTGCCGTGACAAGCCCGACCCCGAGCGGTCGGTAGCGGGTGCAGGATTGATCGCTGGGATCGGAACGGTGTCGGGTGTCCGCTGCGTCGTGGTGGCCTCGGACGCGGGCATCGACGCTGGGGCGCTTCAGCCAGTTGGGCTGGACAAGCTGTTGCGGCTGCAATCCATTGCCCTCGAAAACCGGCTGCCCTATGTGCAGCTCCTTGAAAGCGCCGGCGCAAATCTGCTCGACTACCGTGTAGAAGATTTTGTTCGCGGCGGGGAATTGTTTCGTAACCTGGCCCGGCTTTCTGCGGCAGGACTGCCGGTGATCACAGTCACGCATGGGTCATCGACTGCGGGTGGGGCGTATCAGACCGGCCTGTCTGACGTCATCATTCTGGTTCGCGATCGCAGCCGCGTGTTTCTGGCGGGACCGCCACTATTGCGGGCGGCCACCGGCGAGATTGCCACCGAAGAGGACCTTGGCGGTGCGCTCATGCACACCACCGTGTCGGGGCTCGGCGATCATCTTGCCGAAGATGATCGCGACGCGATCCGAATTGCGCGCGCGGTGGTCGCTGCGCTCCCGGATACCTTTCGCCCGCCAGATCGCCATGGTGCGGCGCGCGGCTCCTTGGCAATGCCCGCCGACCCCGCTGCGCTGCCGGTGGATCCTCCCCGCTACAGCGCCGAGGGTTTGCTTGGCATCATCCCGGCGGATGGCCGCCGGCCAGTGGACATGCGGGAGGTGATCGCGCGGATCGTGGACGGTTCGGAATTCCTGTCGTTCAGTGAACGCTACGGCGCGGCCACCGTTTGCGGCCATGCGAGGCTGAACGGGACGGCGATCGGAATCATTACCAACAACGGCCCGATCGATGAAGCAGGGGCGTCCAAGGCTGCTCATTTCATTCAGGTTTGCTGCCAGAGCGGCACCCCCCTCATCTACCTGGTGAACACCACCGGATTCATGGTGGGCCGTCAGGTGGAGCAGGCGGGCATCGTCAAACACGGGTCGCGAATGGTGCAGGCGGTCGCCAATGCGACCGTGCCACAGATCACAATCACCTGTGGCGCCTCATTCGGCGCCGGTAACTACGGAATGTGCGGGCGGGGCTTCGCGCCACGATTTCATTTCAGCTGGCCCTGCGCGCGCACTGCGGTGATGGGCGCCGAGCAGGCAGCGGGCACCATGCGAATCGTGACCGAGGCCGCCATGCGCCGGAAGGGTCAGGTCGACACTGAGCGACTCGATGCGATGAGCCAGGCCATCATGGAACGCTTTGAATCGCAAACCAGTGTCTTTGCCACCAGCGCCCTGTTGCTCGATGATGGGGTGATCGATCCCCGGGATACGCGCGATGTGCTCGCGTTCGTGCTGGCCATTGTGGCCGAGGCCGAAGGGCGATCACTCAGGCCGATTCAATTTTCGGTAGCGCGGTCGTGAAGCCGCAGCCCGGTTCGACGCCCAACAGACAATTCACCCGCGTATTGGTCGCCAACCGCGGTGAGATCGCGCTTCGCATCATCCGCGCCGCGAGGGAGCTGGGGCTGTACACCGTGGCGGCCTACACAGCCGACGATGCCGCTTCTGTGCATGCGGAACAAGCCGACCAGGCGATCCGGATCGACTCCGCACAGGGCTATCTGGACGCCGATGCCCTGGTCGCGGCCGCGCTTCGTTCCGGCGCGCAGGCGATTCACCCGGGCTATGGATTCCTGTCGGAGAACGCCGAGTTCGCCCAGCGCTGCATCGATGCGGGTCTTTGCTTTGTGGGCCCTTCGCCTGCTGCGATCCGCCTCATGGGTGACAAAGCCGCAGCCCGGCGTGCCATGGCCTCGCTCGGGCTTTCCGTGATCCCGGGCTACGACGGCGACGACCAATCCGACCTCAGCCTGCGCCACGAAGCAGCGCGAATCGGTGTGCCGCTCATGATCAAAGCATGCGCGGGGGGAGGGGGCCGAGGCATGCGTCGAGTCGATCGGTTGTCCGACTTCGATGGGGCGCTGTCGGCGGCGCGTACCGAGGCGCTGGCGGCCTTCGGCAGCGCAGCAGTGGTGCTTGAGCAGGCGGTCGATCAAGCGCGGCATGTCGAGATTCAGATTCTTGCCGATGCGCACGGCGATGTGGTCAGCCTCGGCGAGCGTGATTGTTCGGTGCAGCGTCGGCATCAAAAGCTTATTGAAGAGTCGCCATGCCCCGCGATGGACGAAGCCCGCCGGCGCGAAGCGGGTATGGCTGCGTCGGCGGCCATCCGTTTGCTGGGCTATGAAGGGGCAGGAACCCTCGAATATCTGCTCGCACCCGAGGGCCGACTGCTGTTCATGGAAATGAACACACGGCTTCAGGTGGAGCATCCCGTGACAGAAGCTGTCTATGGAGTCGACCTGGTGCAGTGGCAGTTTCGAATTGCCGCAGGTGTTCGCCTCGCATCAGACCCGGCGCTCGGCGCTTTGCCGCCCAGGGGACATGCGATTGAAGTTCGGTTGTGTGCAGAGGACCCCGCTCGCGCGTTTCTCCCGCAGTCTGGTGAACTGTCGTGCTGGCGGCCGCCGTCGGCTGTTCGCGTGGAGCATGCTCTTCATGACGGTGCGCAGATCTCGCCTCGATATGATTCGATGATCGCAAAGCTGGTGGCCCACGGGCCGGATCGCGACTCTGCG
>JAGWXN010000289.1 GCA_018969885.1 Betaproteobacteria bacterium
TGCGTGCGGGCGTGCGAGAGGTGATCCCGTCACCTTCGGCCGCAGCCGATCTGAGTGCAGCCTTTGCCCGCCAGCTCGAACGGCTGGGGCTGCAGCGCCTCGGGATGCCGGCGGGTACCGTGGTTGCGCTGGTGCCGGCGAAGGGCGGAAGCGGCGCAACCTTTATCGCGACCAGCCTCGCGGCTGAGCTCGCGGCGCACGGCGCACGAACGCTGGTCATCGATCTGAACGCGCCGTTCGGCGATGCGGCGCTTCATCTGGTCGAGGAGCGTCCAAGCGCCACGCTCGCCGACCTGGTGCGTCAGGTGGGCCGCCTGGATGCGACCTTGCTGGAATCGGTGGCGGTGGAAGCGGGTGACGGTTTGTCGCTCCTCGCCGCGCCGGACTCCATCGAGTCATTCGAACAGGTCGGTGCCGACGCGTTCGAGCGGATCCTCGCGCTTGCGCGTTCGCGCTTCCGGTTCGTGCTGCTCGACGTCGGCCGATCGCTCGATCCAGTCACGGTCCGCGGACTGGATCGTGCGGATCGCATTCTGCTGGTCTCCCAGCCGTCCTTGCCCTATCTGCACGCTGCGCGCCGCGTGCTCGATCTGTTTGCCGGCCTGGGCTACGGCTCGGATCGAATCGACCTGGTGCTGAATCGCTTCGAGCGCGGCCTGGAGCCGTCCGCCGACGAGGCCTCGAAGATGCTGGGCGTCAAGGTCTCCGACCTTATTCCCAACAGTTACCGTGCCGTGGGTCGCGCGATCAACCATGGTCAGCCGATCCGTGCAAGCGCGCCGCGTGATCCGGTTGCAAAGGCACTCTCGGTGCTTGCCGACCGACTGCTATCGCAGCCGCGCCCAGGGCGTGGTGATACGTCGGACGGCAGCCCCGCGAAACCGGTACGCCATTGAACGCCGTGTCTGCAGCTCAGTCAGGAGCCATGATGTCAATCCGAGATCGTTTGGTTGAACCGCCTCGTCCGCCTGGAACGCTGCCGCTGGGTTCGCACCCGATGCAGGCGTCCTTGAGACCCACGCCAGATTTGGTCAGTAGCGCGTCGTATCGAATTCTCAAAGGTCAAATCCACCGTGAACTGCTCGATCGTGTCGATACGCGTCAGCTTTCCACACAGGCGACTGAACCGCTCCATGAGGCCTTGCGTCGCGAGATCGATCAGTTGTTGTCAGAGCACGGTGCTCAGCTGAATGCAGCCGAGCGACGGCAGATCGTGGTGGATATCCGGCATGAGGTTGCCGGGCTGGGACCGCTTGAGCCCCTGCTGGCTGACGCCACGATCTCCGACATTCTGGTGAATTCCGCAAGGCAGGTGTATGTCGAGCGAAGCGGCGTGTTGGAACCCACCCAGGTGCAATTCGATGACGATCAGCACCTGCTCGCATTGATCGACCGGATCGTGTCGCGCATGGGGCGACGAATTGACGAATCGAGTCCGATGGTTGACGCACGCCTTGCCGATGGCTCGCGGGTCAACGCCATCATTCCGCCGCTTGCGATCGACGGACCGTGCCTGTCTATCCGGCGCTTTAGTGCGGTGCCGCTGAGGATGAATGATCTGATCGAGCGAGGCGCCATGCCCTCGCCGGTTTCCGAGCTGCTGGCAGGGATGGTACGGGCCCGGCTCAATATTCTGGTGTCGGGTGGAACGGGTGCGGGGAAGACCACGCTCCTCAATGTGCTGTCGTCGTTCATCCCGAACCAGGAGCGCGTCATCACCATCGAGGACGCCGCCGAGCTTCAGTTGCAGCAGCCCCATGTGGTTCGGCTGGAAACCCGCCCGCCGAACATCGAGGGGCGGGGCGAGGTGTCGCAGCGTGCACTGGTTCGGAATAGCCTGCGGATGCGCCCCGACCGGATCATTCTCGGCGAGGTGCGCGGTGGCGAAGCGTTCGACATGCTGCAGGCGATGAACACCGGTCATGAAGGCTCGCTTGCCACCGTGCATGCGAACGCGCCCCGCGATGCCCTGATGCGCCTGGAAAACATGGTGGGCATGGCTGAGCTGTCGCTTTCTCCTCGCTCGATCCGGCAGCAGATTGCGTCCGCGATCGATGCGGTGGTGCAGCTGTCGCGCTTGTCTGATGGCAGTCGGCGCGTGACGGCACTCGCAGAGGTGACCGGTATGGAGACCGACACCATCACCATGCAGAACATCTTCGAGTTTCGGCAGACCGGCGTCGATACCGAGGGGAGGGTGCGGGGGGCATTTCACTCAACCGGGGTCCGCCCGCGGTTCGCCGATCGCCTGGCCGCGCGTTCGATCGGGCTGCCGGCGGGCTGCTTCGACCCGCGCTGCACCTGGCCCGCGCAGCCTGCCATCAAATGAGTACCCCGTCGGTGGGCGCCTGGCTGCCCTGGCTGTTGCTCGTCTTCATCGCGGTGAGTCTGCTCCTGCACGGTGCCTGGCTGATCTGGGACGGTACGCTGCGGCAGCGGCGACGGATGTCGTTACGCTGGGCGCGGTTTCATCAGCCCTCGAAGGATGATGCACCGTCGGGTTCTGGATCCGCCTATGCCAGTGAGCCGTCAGGCGCGCGTTTCGCGGGTGCCGACACCCGCATCGGTGGACGGCGTCTGCTTCGCTGGCTGGATCAGCCGCTTCGCGATGCGCAGTTTCGCTGGCGCACCCAGCAAGTGCTCTTTGCGTGGCTCATGATCGGACTGCCGGTGGCGGGTGCGGGACTGATGCTGGGCGTGCCCGCTCTACTGCTGCTGCCGGCGCTCTGCATGTTGCTGGCCATCCCCTGGCTTTACGCAGTTCGCCTCGTCCGACGTCGCGGGGCGCAGATTCAAAGCCAGCTGGCCGATGCGGTCGATCTTGTGGCGCGCGCGCTCCGTGCTGGCCATGCGCTCGCCTCCGCGCTCCGGATGGTGGCCGACCAGGCGCCTGCGCCCATCTCGGTCGAGTTCGCAACCGTGTGTGATCAGATCGGCTTCGGCGTTCCTGCCGATCAGGCGCTGCGCGAGATGGCGGTGCGAAGTCGCTCGGAGGATTTACGCTATGTCGTGATCGCGGTTCTGCTGCAGCGTGAAACCGGCGGCAATCTGGCCGAGCTGCTTGACAACATCGCCGGGCTGGTCCGCCAGCGTCAGCAACTCCGCCATAGCGTCCGGGCGCTGTCCGCGGAAGGCCGGTTGTCTGCGTGGATTCTGGGGATCCTGCCCTTCGCGCTCGCCGGTGTGATTGCGGTGATCAACCCGGAGCTGTTGTCGCTGCTCTGGACCGACCCCGCCGGCCGCGCCATGGCTGCCGGCGCTTTGCTCATGATGGCCCTGGGCATTCTGATCATGCGTCAGCTGGTCCAGGTTCGCGCCTGACATTCTGGAGATCCCTCTATGACCCTGCCGATCTGGGCGATGGTCGCGCTCTTTGTCGGGACGACGATGACCGTGTGGCTGCTTGTCTCGACAATGGAGCGGCGTTCGGATTTGCGGCGTCGCTTTCGGGCTCTGGCGCGTGCGCGGCCGATGGCGGGTGACGCTCGCCCGAGCGTTTCGATTGACACACCCCGGTGGGTCGAGTCCGTGCAGCGCTACACCGAGCCGCTTGCCTCCCTTTCCATGCCGGAGCAGGACGAAGAAATTTCTGCTTTGCGGCGCCGCTTGCGTCATGCGGGCTGGCGGGCACCGTCGGCGCTGCAGGCCTTCGTCGCCGCGCGCACGCTGCTCGCGGTGATGCTGCCGGTCCTGGCCTGGATCGGTATGCGGGCGGCACCCGGCGAGGCGCCGACCATTGCGATGCAGTCACTGGGCATGCTGACTGCGGCAGCCATCGGCTACCTCGCCCCGGGCGTCTGGCTGACGATGCAGGTTCATCGCCGGCAGCGCGATATCTTCGAGGCCTTTCCCGATGCACTGGACCTGATGCTCGTTTGTGTGGAAGCGGGCCTGGGCCTCGATCTCGCGATTCAGCGTGTGGCGGCTGACATTCGCCTGCGTTCGCCGGCGCTTGCGCTTGAGCTGGAACTGGTCAGCGCGGACGTGCGTGCGGGCTCGACCCGCGAACGGGCGCTGCAACGGCTGACCGAGCGGATCGGACTCGAAGAGGTCACCGGGTTCTCTGCGCTGCTGAGCCAGGCGGACCGGTTTGGGACCAGCATCGGCGATGCACTGCGCGTGCAGGCCGACTCGCTTCGCACCACCCGTCGATTGCGGGCGCAGGAGGCGGCGGCCAAGGTACCGGTCAAACTGATGTTGCCGCTGGTGTTCTGTATTTTCCCAGCGATGTTTACCGTGCTGCTGGGTCCGGCTGCGATTCGTATCTGGCGGGTACTGGTTCCAGCGCTGCAGTCGGCGAGCTGAGCGCACAGGTTGCGTGGCACAATCGCGCCCGCTCCCCTCAACCGCTCGCT
>JAGWXN010000290.1 GCA_018969885.1 Betaproteobacteria bacterium
GTTGCGTCATCGGCATCCGGGCTCACGCTGTCAAAGGGCGCCATCTTGATCGCACCGAAACCCTGGCCGGCTGCGCGGAGCGCCCGGGCGGCGAAGCGCTCTGGCGTTCGCGGGACGGTTCCCCGATTAATGTTCGCGTATAGCCGGATCCGGCTCCGCTTTGCCTGCCCGAGCCGCGCATGCAGGGCGAGCCCCGCCCGTCTTGCGAGCAGATCGTGGAGCGCCTGCTCGATCGCGCTTAGCGCAGTCGCGTTGACCAGACTGTTCGCACAGCGATCAGCCAGCAGCCAGTCGGCGAGGCGGCTCAGATGACTTTCCGAGGGGCGCGATCCCGGCTCGAAGAGGGCCTCGCCCAGGCTTTGCACAGCGCGCTCAACTGCATCGCTCTGTCCTTCCAGCGTGGCTTCCCCGACCCCGATGAACTCGCCATCGTTGATCTCGACAAAAGTCCAGGTGGTGCGCTCGCTCACCCTGACCTGATGGCAACGGAGGGGAAGACGTTGCGATTGATGGGTCCTCGCCATGATATCTGGCCCTCGCGCCCGACTACTTGGCCTGCAACGCCGACACGGCTGCGCGCACCCCCAGGAGGTAGCTGTCGATGCCAAAGCCGCAGATTTGTCCGCGCACAATCGGCGAGAACACCGAGGTGTGGCGGAATTCCTCACGGGCATGCACGTTGGACATGTGCACCTCAACGATCGGGCAGCTGAGGATCGCAAGGGCATCGCGGATGCCGTAGCTGTAATGAGTCCAGGCGCCGGCATTGATGATGACGGCACGGGTGCCATCGCTGTGCGCCTGATGAATGCGCTCGACCATCGCCCCTTCGAAGTTTGTCTGAAAGCATTGAGCGGTTGCGCCGAGCTCGGCGGCCAGTCGCTCAACGGCGGCATCGATCTCTGCGAGCGTGGTCGTGCCGTACTGCGCAGGGTCGCGTTTGCCGAACATGTTCAGGTTGAGGCCATGCAGCACAAGGAGCTTCATCGTCAGATTCCCGCACTTGAAAGTTTTTTTGGGCGAGCATCCCGCCGGGTGCGTCGGCGGTCGCTTTGGCAAGTCGCAAGCTTACCCCTGAACGCTGGTGCTGCTATGCGGGCTCGGTGCAACGCCGACCACGCCTCCATCGGGTTCCGCTTGCAACCAGCGCTGGGTTGCCCGTATAGTCCAGGGCATGCCGAGCGAACACTCCACTGCCGTGTCCGCCTGCGACCTCGCTCACCGCGACCGTCGCCTGGCAGCGCTACGCCTTCCTGGCGTGCTGCTGCTACTGCGCCCAGCGCGCTAAATACCCCATCCCCCACAATCTGAAGTGCAGGCCCCCCGAACCAGCGAGGGCAGACCCAGGAGCATCCGAAATGGCCGACAAACTGATCATCTTCGACACCACCCTGCGCGATGGCGAGCAGAGCCCGGGCGCATCCATGACCAAGGAAGAAAAGCTGCGGATTGCCCGCCAGCTCGAGAAACTCCGCGTGGATGTCATTGAGGCCGGCTTTGCGGCGTCCTCCAACGGTGATTTCGAGGCGGTCAAGGCCATTGCCAACACCATCCGCGACTCGACCGTGTGCTCACTGTCTCGCGCCAACGACCGCGATATTTCGCGGGCGGCCGAAGCGCTGGCGGGCGCTCAGTCCGCGCGTATTCACACCTTCATAGCAACCTCCGCGCTGCACATGGAGAAGAAGCTCCGTATGACGCCCGAGCAAGTGCACGAACAGGCGCGGCTTGCGGTGCGCTTTGCACGCAAATTTACCGACAACGTGGAGTTTTCGCCGGAAGACGGCAGTCGCTCGGATCTTGATTTTCTGTGCCGGGTGATTGAAGACGTGATCCGCGAGGGCGCCACCACCATCAACATTGCCGACACGGTGGGCTATTCGGTTCCGGAACTCTTCGGTCAGTTGGTGCGAACACTGCGCGAGCGTATTCCAAACTCCGATAAAGCGGTCTGGTCTGTGCATTGCCACAACGATCTGGGTATGGCGGTTGCCAACTCGCTCGCCGGCGTCACCATCGGCGGTGCGCGTCAGATCGAGTGCACGGTCAACGGTCTGGGCGAACGCGCCGGCAACACCTCGCTCGAAGAAATCGTGATGGCAGTCAAGACCCGGCGCGATTACTTCGGCCTTGATGTCGGGATCGATGCCTCACAGATTGTGCCGGCGTCCAAACTGGTGTCAGGCATCACCGGTTTTCCCGTGCAACCGAACAAGGCGGTGGTGGGAGCCAATGCGTTTGCACACGCGTCGGGCATTCATCAGGACGGGGTGCTCAAGCACCGAGACACCTACGAGATCATGCGGGCCGAAGACGTGGGCTGGGCCACCAACCGCATCGTCCTTGGCAAGCTCTCAGGCCGCAATGCGTTCAAGCAGCGCGTGCTCGAGCTCGGCATTCCGGTGGATTCCGAAACCGAGCTGAACGCCGCGTTCTCGCGCTTCAAAGACCTGGCCGACCGCAAGTCCGATATTTTTGACGAAGACATTCAGGCGCTGTTCTCCGATGAATCGGTCGCGCCCGAGAGCGAACACTTCAAGCTGGTGTCGCTCGCTCAGGGCTCGGAGACCGGTGAGCGGCCGCACGCCGAGATCACGCTGTCGGTGGCGGGCCGCGAGGCGCGCAGCCGCGCCGACGGCAATGGCCCGGTCGATGCCACGCTTAAGGCCATTGAGTCCCAGGTGGATTCGGGAGCGGAGCTCCTGCTCTACTCGGTCAACGCCATCACCACCGGTACCGAGTCGCAGGGTGAGGTCACGGTAAGGCTCTCACGCGGTGGTCGGATTGTGAACGGTGTGGGGGCTGATCCGGACATCATCGTTGCATCAGCCAAGGCCTACCTCAACGCGCTGAATAAGTTGCATAGCGACGTCGAGCGGGTCAACCCCCAGTTGGGTGTCTGAGGGATCACGCAAGCCTGCACCCGGCCTTTCAAAGCCTGAACTCGTTAGGAGAACCTGAATGAGCGTCGCACGACTACCCGTGGCCGCCTCGAATCGTGACCAGGTGGCGCTTCGAGAATTGAAGGTGCAACTTGCGGCCGCGATGCGCATGGCGGTGCTGCATGAGCTCGATGAAGGCATTGACAACCATTTCACCGCGCGCGTGCCCGGTCAGCCCGGGCGTTATCTCATTTTGCCGTTCGGCTATCACTGGTCAGAAGCGCGGGCCGACGATCTGGTGGTGTTCGACGAAACCGGACAGACACTCGAGGGCGAAGGCACGGTGGAGCTGTCGGCCTGGTGTATTCACGCGCCGTTTCACCGGCTCACCGGGGCGGAGGTGGTGTTGCATACGCATCAGCCCTGGACCGTTGCGCTCAATATGCTGAAAGATAACCGGCTGCTGAATGCGACCCAGACGGCCGTTTTCATGGCCCGCGACATTGCTTATGACGATCACTATGACGGCACCGCCGACCTGCCCTCGGAAGGCGAACGGCTCGCGCGAATTGCAGGCGATAAGCCGATTGTCTTCATGAAAAATCATGGTGTGATCACCACCGGCAAGACGGTTGCCCAGGCGTATCGCCGGCTCTACAAGCTTGAGCGGGCTTGTCGAACCCAGATGCTGGCCATGGCAACAGGGCGCGAACTGCAGGAAATCGACCCGGCCACGGTTGCCAAGGTGTTGGCGCCGGCTGACTTGGAAACGCACTCGGGCGCCGACCGGGACCGGCTTTTCTTCGAAGCGATGATGCGGGTGCTGGATCGGGACCTGCCCGGCTATCGCTGACCAGGCGACGGTTAATCCTGCCGCGCCATTCCCGAGGCCGGGCTTTTGTTTGAGTTGGCGGCCGGAATGTGAAAAAATCCCGTGAAACCGCTGCGTCGGTCCACTTCACGAACAATAAGGATTCCGACATCGTGAGCTACGTCATTGCCCCCTCCGCACGTGCGCCTGGCGGGCTGTCGGCCTCCTCGGCGATGTCAACGCCCAGCCTGATCTCGTCTGCGCTGGGATTCTTGGGCGGCGGCAGGCCGGACCTGGCCAGCCTTGATCTGGCGCTGCGATCCTTTGCGCGTGGCGGTGATGCACTCAAGGCGCTTGCCGTCAGTCTGGACTTCAAGCCACCGCCCCCAGACATGATGACTGGTCAATCGATTGTCGGCTGGCTAGATTCAGCGACCGGTCGGGTGTTCATCGCGCCAACGACCGGATGGCAGGCGCCCGCCGGAACCTGGAAGCCCGCTTTGCATGTCAATCCCGATTGGATTGCTCCCTATCTGGGTGGTCCAGCGGCGAAACCCGATCAGCCGGTGGCCGCATTGCCCGACCCGGCGGTGCCGCCGCCTAAACCGGGCCAGCCTGAGAGGCCTGACCGCGAAGAATCTGACGATGATGTGTTCTCGG
>JAGWXN010000291.1 GCA_018969885.1 Betaproteobacteria bacterium
CTCGACGCGAAAATCCCCATGGTGATCTATGGCGCCACCGCTGTTGGCCTGCCCTCGCCGCCCTGGGTCTACAGCATGACCATTCTGCCCGGCCCCAAAGACGTTGCAACCGGCGTTACCGTGGCGGGCGAAATCAAGGCCAAGACCGCCGCCTACATCCTTGCCAACGACAACGAAGCGTTTAAGAACCGGATGGCCGACACCCGCAAGGCACTCGAGGCCGCCGGGGTGACCACGGCAGGCGTGGTGAACGTCCTCACCAAAGACACTGACTTCACCGCGGCAGCCACCCAAGCGATGGGTCTGAAGCCCGACATGATCCTGATTTACGCAACCCAGAGCGCGGCGGTCGGTGCGGTCACGTCGCTTCGAGATCGCGGCTTCACCAAAACCATTGTCGGAAATGATGTGCTGTCGCCTGCCACCGTGTTCAAACGCATGGGTGCCACAGCGGTTGGCGTTCCTTTCCCGGTGAGCTTTTCGGATTCACTCGCAGACTCGCCGGAGGCCAAAGCCTTTATCGCGGCTTATCAGGCGCGCTTCAAGAACGCCCCGGACATCTACTCGGCTCAGGGCTATCAGGCGGTCTGGTTCCTTGCGCAGGGGCTGAAGTCAATCTCGGGCACGCCTACCCGCGAATCGCTTTCGCAGGCGCTGTCCAAGATCACTTCGATCGAGCATCAAGTCTACGGCGGCCAGCGCATTAACAACGGCCAGGCTGAAACCACGGGCACGATCATCGTTAATTGGTCAGCCGACGGCCAACTCGTCCGCTGGACCGCCCCCAAGAACTGATCGCGCACGAATCCCATGAATCTGTTTCTCGAGCAGTTCATCAATGGCGTGTCGCTAGGCTCGCTTTATGCGCTGTTCGGGCTGGGATTCGGTCTGGTCTTCGCAACGCTGGGCATCCTCAACGCCGCGCATGGCTGCTACGCCAGTTGGGCAGCGATCGCGGCGTACTACGTGGTCGATTGGTTTCAGCTGCCCTTCATCGCAGCGGTCGCGGTGGGCATCGCGGTGGGCGGGCTGCTCGCGCTGATCGTTGACCGCATCGCGTTTCAACCGCTTCGCGACCGCGGCCACGAGATGCTGGGTGCGCTGATCACCAGTATCGCTTTCTGGATCATCCTGGACAATCTGGCTGGCGTTGCCACCGGCCAGCAAAGTCTCACTTTTCCGCGCGGCTCCTTCCCTAACCAGCTCTACAGGATCGGCGACATTCCAATTCCTGCCATGCAGCTGATCACCATCGGTTCCATGCTGGTGGTCACGGTGGGCCTGCATCTGCTGATTGCACGAAGCCGTTTCGGATCGGCCATGCGCGCCGTGGGCTGGAATCCCAATGCTGCCGCGCTGAGCGGTGTCGATCCCCGGAGAACCATGGTGGTTGCGGCGTTTCTCGCCGGCGCAGCCTCCGGATTTGCGGGTGTGCTGGGAGGTATCACCACCGCGAACGTCTCCTACTCGCTTGGCGAAAGCCTCATGCTGAAGGGCTTCGCAGCGGTGGTGGTCGGTGGTTACAACGACGTGCGCGGCACTGCGTTAGCGGGCGTGGCGCTAGGCGTGCTCGAAGTCATGACCGCCCAGTATCTGTCCTCGGGGCTGCGCGACGGTATCACCTACGCACTGCTCCTGGGCTTTCTTCTTCTGCGTCCGCGGGGGCTCTTCGGCAGCGCGGGTTTTTCTCGCGCCTGAGGTCAGCATGGAGCTATTGCTCGATTTCTGGGCGGCCTACCGCAGCACTGTCGCTTTTTCCATCGTCAATGCGTTCTTTGCGCTCAGTACTTACGCGGTGCTCGCCGCCGGCATTCTCAGTTTCGCCACCGTCGCGTTTGCGGCCTTCGGTGGATTCCTGGGTGCCCAGGTAGCGCTCAGCCTGGGGCTTGGCATTGCCTGGCTGGTGCCGGTGACCGCCATTGCGGGTCTGATCTGCGCCTACCTTGTGGCCGCAGTTTTTCTGCGACTCGACAGCCACTGGATGGCGCTCGCAAGCCTTGCTCTCATTCTGATCACGCGGGTGATCGTGATCAATATTCCGAGCGTGACCGGCGGTGTGAACGGCATGAGCGTACCGCTTCCGATCACGCTGGGCACGCTTGCCGTGCTGCTAGTCATCGTCATGATCATCTTTCACCGGCTCACCCACTCATGGTACGGAATCGCCGCGACTGCCGTACGGGAAGACGCCGCCGTGGCCTCTAGCCTTGGCATCGCGCCTCGCCGCATCCAGATGATCGCGTTCTGCATTTCCGGTGCTGTGGGAGCGGTAGGCGGAATGATGCTCGCGCTGGTGCTCAAGTTTGTGTCACCCGACACCTACTTCATCCATCTTGCCTTCACGATGATCGCCGCCGTGGTGCTGGGCGGCTCCTACCACTGGGCAGGTGCAATCATCGGCGCTGGCGTCTTCACCGCCTTACCGGTTGCCACGCAGGCAATCATTCCTGAGTTTCAAGAGGTAGCCAATGGGGTGGTGCTGCTTCTGATCATGATCTTCATGCCACGCGGACTGGTCGACCCGAGAGCGATCCGTCTGCGACGTCAGGCGCGTCAGTCGCAACAGGCTTCGTCATGACCGGGGCGCAGAGCGTAAGCGCACCGGACAGTCTCCTGGTCGTGGAGTCTGCAGAAAAGCACTTCGGCGGCGTGGCGGCGGTGTCCGATTTCTCAATGAGCGTGCCCGCAGGAAGCGTGGCCGGTTTAATGGGCCCCAATGGCGCGGGCAAGACGACGCTGGTTAACCTCATCAGCGGTCTACTGCATGCCGATGCAGGCGTCATTCGCTTTGCCGGACACGAGATCCAGAAACTCCCCGCTCATGAAATCGCCGCGCTCGGCATTGCGCGCACGTATCAGAACGTGAGGCTGTTTGCGGGCATGACCGTGCTTGAGCAGGTCATGGCGGGTTCTTTTCTGCGTCGCGGTACCACGCTCTGGGCGTCTTTTCTGGGCCTCCCCAAGGCGCGCGCAGCGCGCAAAGCACTGGAGGCCGAGGCCATCGCCCTGCTCGATCGGGTCAATCTCACGCACCGCGCGCATGTGCTCGCCGAAACGCTGTCGTACGGCGAGCAGCGGCGGGTTGAGATTGCGCGTGCGTTGGGCAGCGCTCCGCGGCTCCTGCTGCTCGACGAACCCACTGCGGGTATGAACGCGCAAGAATCCTCAGAGATTGGCGAACTCACGCACCGGCTCCGGGACGGCGGACTCACGGTGCTGATGGTCGAACACAATGTGCGCTTGGTGCGCGAGTTTTGCGACGCCGTCACGGTCATGAATTTCGGCCGCTTGCTGGCCAAAGGTCGCCCTGCGGAGTGCATCGAGCACCCCGATGTCCAGGCGGCGTATTTCGGGAAACGGGCTGATGCTGAGCGTATCCGGTCTTTGCGCTAGTTACGGCGCAATCAGGGCAGTCAACGGGCTCGATATCGAGGTCGGAGAGGGGCGAATGATTGCGGTGCTTGGCGCCAATGGCGCAGGCAAGTCCACGACTCTTCGCAGCATCGCAGGGCTTCATCGCCCGGTCACTGGTTCGATCCGCCTCGATGGCGAGGAAATCTCCACGCTGCCACTTTTTAAGGTCGTCCGCCGAGGGCTGGCCTTGGTACCAGAGGGACGTATGGTAGTGGCCCCCCTGTCGGTCGAAGAGAACCTGATGTTAAGCAGCTACGCCGGGCGCGGGGCCTCAAGCGATCTGGTCGAACGCGTTTTTCAATTGTTTCCCAGGTTGAAGGAGCGCCGTACGCAAACCGCGGGACTCTTGAGTGGCGGCGAGCAACAGATGCTTGCGATTGGTCGCGCGCTGATGACCCAGCCCCGCGTACTGTTGCTTGATGAGCCCTCGATGGGACTCGCGCCTGCGATCGTCGACCTGGTGTTCGAGGCCATTGTGACGCTTCATCGAGCGGGGCAGTCAATTTTGCTGGTTGAGCAGAACGCCGAGATTGCGTTGTCGGTCTGCGACTACGCCTATCTCATGAAGCGCGGGGCAATCGTCTCGCACGGAACGGTCGCAGAGATGCGCGCCAGTTCTGGCGTTCAGGATGCCTACCTGGGAGCATGACCTGATGGAGCGCTGGCACACCCGAATTGGCGATGTCGACGTGATGCGCGTGGAGGAAATGCTCACGCCAGGCTTTGACCCGGCCTTCCTGTTCCCCGACTACGATCCCGAGGTACTCAAAGAGCACCCGCAGCTTGCCCAGGCCAATTTCTTTGATCAGGCTTCTGGAAAGCTGATGTCTAGCATGCACTCCTGGATGCTTCGAGTCGGCCGTCATGTGATTCTGATCGATACCGC
>JAGWXN010000019.1 GCA_018969885.1 Betaproteobacteria bacterium
CCCAGGTAAACAAAGATTTCCCCGATTGGGGGAAGTACATCTCGCAGATTCAGGCCATCAAGTAAATGTCGGCCCTGGCCGCCCTGCGCAAGGCGGCACGCACCGTCAGCTTGGTAATGCTGGTTGCGTTGATTCTCACCCCGCTGCTTCAGATACTGATGCGCGGGGTGTTCAACGTACCACTTGCCGGCGCCGAAGAGCTCGCAAAGTATTTTCTGATCTGTCTGGTGCTGATTGGCGCCAGCTGCGTGAGCGCTGAGGGCGGTCAGGTCCGGATGGAGGAGTTTCAGGCGGTGCTTCCCCTGGGCTTGAGACGGCCGCTCAGGATCCTCATCGCGCTGAGTGCGGTAGGCGTTTTTGCGTTATTACTGCTTGCATCAGTGGTTACCGTCATCCGGAACGTCCATAGCGTCACCCCAGTGCTCGAGATGCCGTTTCCTGTTTTCTTTGCCCCGCTGGTCCTTGGTTCCGCGCTTCTTTTGCTCGAGTCGATCGTTGCGCTGTTTCAAACGTGGTCGGGCCGGTTCGATTCAGCTAAGCAGACGGTGCTCAGTTAAGCCGCTATGGACGGGTTCCTCGTAGTCATCGGTTTCTTGCTGCTATTCGTGCTCGGATTTCCAGTGGTCCTGGCGCTGGCCCTGCCGTGTGTGGCCTATCTTTTTGCGAAGGATCTGCCCCTCGATCTTCTTGCCCAGCGTACCCTTTACTCACTCGACTCGTTTCCGCTAGTGGCGGTCCCGGTGTTTCTGTTTGTCGGTAGTTTGATGACCTCAGCGGGCATTTCGCGCCACATCTACCGATTCGCTGATACCGCTGTTGGTCGTCTGCCAGGCGGGCTCGCGCAGGTCAATATCTTCGGCAGTCTCATTTTTTCCGGCATGTCGGGCTCTGCCCTCGCGGACATCGGTGGTATCGGCAGGATTGAAATTGATGCAATGAAGGCAAAGGGGTTCAACGTCCCGTTTGCAGCGGCTGTCACAAGTTCCTCGGCAATCATCGGGCCGATTTTTCCGCCATCGATCCCGCTCATCATCTACGGTACCGTCACCGGCGCGTCGGTCCTGCAACTACTTCTCGGTGGCATCATCCCCGGTTTGCTCTGTACGGTCATGCTGATGCTGACAGCTGCCTGGCTGGCCAAGCGACGCGGATTTCCACGTGCTTCTCGCTGGCCAACCTGGGGCGAGCTGTGGCGGGACTTCAAGCCTGCCTCCCCGGCAATCGCAGCACCTGTCATTCTCATCGCCGGTATGTTGGCGGGATGGTTTACTCCAACTGAAATTGCAGCGGTCACTGTTCTCTATGCAGTGCTCATCAGCAGCCTGTTTTATCGGGAGCTCACCTGGCGCGGACTGCTGAGCGCTGCGCTCGAAACGATTACCGCTTCGGCTGCACTGCTGCTGATTGTTGCGGTCGCTGCACTGTTCGGTTGGATCCTCTCCGTAGAGGGGGTGCCGCAAGCGCTGACCAAGATGATGCTCTCGATTTCAACTAACCAGTATGTGCTTTTGTTGCTGGTGAACATGCTGCTTGTGGTGGTTGGCATGTTTTTGGATAGCACGACGGCCATTCTTGTGATCGCCCCCATCATTGCCAAGCCGCTGATCGCTGCTGGCGTTGACCCCGTGCATCTTGGGATGGTGGTGGTTTTCAACCTCATGATCGGACTGCTCACGCCACCCATGGGGCTTGCGCTGTACCTTGTGGCGGACATTGCCAAGGTTTCCATGCGCGAGGTGCTAAAGGCGATGCTGCCCTTTTACGTGCCGCTCGGAATCACGCTTCTGCTGATTACCTATGTGCCAGCAATCACCACCTGGATACCGAAGCTCGCCTTCGGACCCTGAACAGGAGTTTCACGATGTCCAACTTGGCAGACCGGCCAGTCATCGCGCTGGCAATTGGTGATCCCGCCGGCATCAGCCCTGAGCTCACTGCGCGCGTGGTGGCCTTGCCTGAAATCAAGCAGGCGGCGAAGGTTGTGGTCATCGGCGACCGACGCGTTTTCGAACAAGGCGCCAGGGTTGCGGGGCTCACGGGCGAATCCGAGATATTCGTGGACCTCGCCAACCTCGACCCAGCGAATATTCAGCAAGGTGTGGCAAGTCGTGAAGGCGGCGCATCGGCGCTTGCCAACTATCGGCGTGCGCTCTCGATGGTGGGCACGGGTGAAGCACAAGCGGTGTGCTTCACCCCCTTCAACAAACAGGCCATGAGGCTCGCGCACCCCAGTTACGATGATGAGATTCGCTTTACTGCGAACGAGATCGGCTTCAGTGGTACCGCCACCGAATTCAATATCCTTGAGGGACTCTGGAACGCGCGGGTCACATCGCATATTCCGCTGAAAGATGTCTCGGCGGCGCTAACGCCCGATGGAATCATTGAGGCGCTGGAGCTCACCACCGCAGCGCTGTCTGCTGCAGGATTTCGGCCACCACGAATTGGCGTGGCTGCGCTCAACCCACACGCAGGCGATGGCGGCAATTTTGGTCGCGATGAAATCGATGTCATCGCTCCTGCGGTCGAGCGTGCCAAAGCGGCTGGCTTACCCGTGGACGGCCCGTATCCTGCCGATACCGTATTCGTCCGGGCGAAGGCGGGGCAGTTCGATGCGGTGCTCACGATGTATCACGATCAGGGCCAGATCGCGATGAAGTTGCTGGGCTTTGACCGTGGCGTCACGTTGCTGGGCGGTTTTCCGTTTCCGATATGCACGCCTGCACACGGAACGGCTTACGATATTGCCGGACGCGGTTTAGCAAACGTGGGGGCGGCGCGCGCGGCTCTGCTGTTGGCGGCCAGCATGGCGAGAGCCAGAACGCGCTAGCCTGGCATCGGCTACGCGCGCGCCCGCCAACGCTGGAAGCAGCACATGCGCCGCCAGTCCGGGATGAATCGATAAAGCACCGCGCACGACGCTGTGTCGATTGGAGGGTTCGTATGATCGTGTTGAAACACACTCGCTTTCTGCGTTGGCTGACAGCGGCAGGGGTGGCAATTGCGTCGGCCTCCGCGTGTGCGCAGATCTGGCCAGGTGGGCAGCCGCTTCGAGTGATCGTGCCGTTTCCCGGCGGCGCTAGCACGCTTGACTCCGTGGTCCGAACGCTTGCTCCGGAGATGTCGCGAGCCCTTGGCGTTCCGGTCATTGTTGATAACCGGCCTGGCGCCGGGACGGTGATCGGGGTGGATGCCACCGCGAAAGCCGCTGATGGACGAACGATTGGAGCCGTAGCCAACAGTTTCACGGTCAATCAGACGCTGGTGAAGAATCTTCCCTACGATGCATTACGGGACCTGCAGCCTGTGGTGCTGATGGCACGCACGGCCAATGTGCTCGCGGTGAGGCCGACGCTTTCGGTGAATACCGTAGCCGAGCTGGTCGAGTACGCAAAGAAACATCCCGGACGCCTGTCGTACGGGTCATTCGGTAACGGCACGACCGCCCACTTTGCTGGCGAAATGCTCAAGAGCCAGGCGGGCGTGTTCGTGGTTCACATCCCGTATCGAGGGCAGGGCCCTGCACTGACGGATCTGCTGGGGGGCAACATCGACATGATGTTCGGCAACCTGCCCGATTTCCTCCCACATATCCGCTCTGGCAAGCTGAAGGCGCTTGGCACGACCTATCTCACGCGCGCGCCGCTCGCACCCGAGATTCCTACGGTGGCTGAACAAGGCTTTCCGGGGTTCGAGACCGACTCCTGGTACGGCGTGATCGCCCCGTCCTCGATGCCGAGAGAGGTCGTTGAGCGGATCGCCGCAGCGGTCAACCGCGCGCTCGATGACCCTGCCACGCAGCGCAATCTCGCTGATCGTGGCATCGAAAAAATAGGCGGAACCAGCGCACGACTGGGCGAACACATCCGCGCGGAAATTGCCAAGTACGCAAAGATCGTTCGCGATTCCGGCATGCAAATCGACTAAGGGGCAGCACGCTTCATGGATCTCTACCCGTGCAACACTTTCGAGCCTGGTGGTTACCGCTTTCTGCCAAGCGTCTTTCAATACTCGGCCGGTGTTGCGGCGCTGCCTGGCTTTCGGATCGAACAGGTTCAGTTTTCGCAGGCCGTTCCGCTTGAAGCCGCGTTCGCGTTCGTCGAGCGGCATCTGAAAGCAATCGGGCGGCCGACCACGGCGTTCGCGCATTGCGAATTGCGCTCGCCCCGACAATTTGATGACCAGGGTTTCATCGATTTCAACCGGCGCTACGTCCGAAAGCTCGCCGAGTGGGGCGTATACACCGAGGAACGCGAAGGCAGGCCCGCGGAAAATCCAGTGGCCCGCACCAATGTCGTTCCGGCTTATCACCCCCCGGGCGAGATCTCCATGGCAGCATTCAGCTACAGCGTCCCGAGCGTGGAGCGAACGGGCGACTCGTTCGTGCTGGCAGGCGGTGGCGATGCGCGCAAAGGGGCCGAGCCCTACCGCGAGCGGATCGTTGCTTTCGGTGACACATCGCCCGCAGGGCTGCAGACCAAGGTCGCCTTCGTGGTTGCCGAGATGACGCGAAGACTCGCCTCACTTGGTGTGGGCTGGCAGCATGCAAGCGCGGTTCGGGCCTACAGCGTTCATGCGATCACCGAGGCCGTGATCGCCGAGCTTGCAACACCGGGGCGCATTGCCTGTGGACTCACCTGGCATGTTGCGCATCCGCCGGTTCAGGGACTGGCCTATGAGATGGATGTGCGTGGTCAGGTTGATGTGATCGTGCGTGACGGAGCGAAACGATGACTGCGCACGCAAGACTTCGGGTGGCCATCGCCGGGCTGGGCGCGATTGGGCGCGCGCTCGCGATTCGCCTCGCGGCAAGGGCGGTGCCAGGCGTTGAACTGGTGGCGGTATCCGCCCGGCACCTTGATCGGGCGGCTCAGTTCGCAGCGACCCTGCCACACCCGGTCAAGGTGCTTGGCATTGACGCCCTCGAGCCCGAGGCTGATGTGGTCATTGAATGTGCCCCAGCAGCGGTTCTGGGCGAGATCATCGGTCCGTTTTTGCACGCGAGAAAGCAGGCCATCGTGCTATCAGTGGGGGCGCTGCTTTCGCGACCCGATCTCATCGATCTCGCAAGGCAAACAGGGGGCTCGATCGTGGTACCCACCGGCGCGCTGATTGGCCTTGACGCCATGCTGGCCGCAGCGGAAGGCACCATCCACTCGGTTCGCATGGTGACCCGCAAGCCTCCAGGTGGGCTGGTGGGCGCGCCCCATCTGGTCGATAACCAGATTTCCATTGACGGGCTGACCGAGCCCAAGCGGGTGTTCACCGGCACCGCACGCGAAGCGGCAAAGGGCTTCCCCGCCAATCTCAATGTCGCGGTCGCGCTTGCGCTCGCTGGGGTGGGGCCCGACAAAACCGTGCTCGAAATCTGGGCAGACCCCACGGTGACGCGAAACACCCATACGATCTCGGTCGATGCGGACTCGGCGCGTTTCACGATGACAATCGAAAATATTCCGTCGGAAAACCCAAAGACAGGGCGGATCGTTGCCCAGAGTGTGACTGCGCTGCTTCGCAAGATGAGCGCTACGCTCAAAGTCGGTACCTGAAAGCGCGCCATGAAGTCGGTGACGCGTGCACTGCTCTTCCTGATCGCCATTGCGCTAGGGGGATGCGCGAGCTTCCAATCCTCGGCACCCGAAACCTCCCTGCCAGGACCGCTGAAACCTGATCAGGAAGGCGCAGTCGCCGTGATGGAGCGGGGTGCGTCGGGTGGCATGCCACCGGGTTGGGAGCCGTGGATTCTTCACCCCTCCAAGCGGAGAACGCGCTATGAAGCGCGGGGCCGTAACGGTGATACGGTGATTTCGGCACATGCCGATTCCGCCGCGTCCGGTCTGGCGCGCCGGGTCAGTCTTGATCCGGCTGCAACGCCCTGGATTGAATGGCGCTGGCGGGTGGATGCTCTGGTGCCCGGTGCCGACAACACCGATCGCTATGCTGAGGACTCACCGGTGCGGGTCGTGCTGGCTTTCGACGGTGATCGTCGCAAGCTGCCGCTCCGTGATCAGTTGTTTTTCGAGCAGGCGAAACTGTTGAGTGGTGGCCAGGAAATGCCGTACGCCACGCTCATGTACATCTGGGAAAACCAGCAGCCGGTCGATGCCATCATTACTAATCCCCATACCGCTCGGGTACGAAAGATTGTGGTCTCGAGCGGCGGCAACGGTGTGGGCACATGGCAGCGCTATCGTCGCAATTTCGTGGACGATTATCGGCGGGCGTTTGGGAGTGAGCCTGGCCGACTGATCGGCATCGCGATCCTCACCGATACCGATAACACCCGGCAGCAGGTCTCTGCACAGTACGGGAAGATCCGCCTGCTTGAGCGCTGATGAGTAACCCTATCCTTTACAGGGTGTTTGCAGGCTTGAGCGTGATGCTCCGCTGAAATCCCGGTGGTTTACGTCAGTCGACAATAATCAGGAGACTTCGCATGTTCGCAAAGCTTTCAGTTCGCCACACCGCAATAGCGGCTGCGCTGGCGCTTTCCTCTTTACACGTAGCGCATGCGCAGGCGCCTGCATCCGCTCCGCCGCCCGCCTGGAAGCAGGGCATGCCCGAGAGCATGGCGAACTCTCCGCTTGCGCCGCTGGCGGGCAAGATGACCGTCACGCCGGCAAGCGACATCCCCATTGACCGGATCAAGCTGCCGCCCGGCTTCAAGGTAGAGGTCTGGGCCACAGGGCTGCCTGGCGGTCGCGCGATGGCGCGTGGCGATGATGGAAAGATTTATGTGGGTACCCGCGCGATCGGGCGGGTGTACGAGGTCACCGATGCAGGCGGTCAACGCTCGGTTCGGACCGTTGTCGACAAGCTGAACCAGCCAGCGGGCGTGGCCTTTCGTAACGGCTCGCTCTATGTGATGGCCATCGACAAGGCACTCCGTTTTGATGGCATTGAGAAGAACCCCGCGGCCGCACCAGTTGACATGACGGCCGCTTTCAACCTGCCACCGCTTCAGCACCACAACTGGAAATACATTGCCTTCGGGCCTGACGGCAAGTTGTATGTTCCATTTGGCGCACCCTGCAATATCTGCGAACTGCCCACGCCCGAATATGCGCAGATCCGCCGCTATAACCCCGACGGTTCGGGCATGGAAGTAATCGCCACGGGTGTACGGAATTCAGTGGGCTTTGACTGGCACCCCGTCACGCGCGAGCTGTGGTTCAGCAACCATGGCCGCGACTGGATGGGCGATGACCTGCCCCACGACACCATGCATCGACTTGGAAAAGCCGGGCAGCACTTTGGCTTTCCGCATTGCCATCAGGGTGACCTCCCCGATACCGACGTGAAAAAAGACAACCCCTGTGGCGGTGTCGAGAAGCCCGTCGCGTTGATGGGCCCGCATGCAGCGACCATGGGTGTCACGTTCTATACCGGCAACATGTTCCCCGCGGAATACCGCAACGTCGCCTTCAACGCGCGTAAGGGCTCCTGGAACCGCACCAAGAAGATCGGCTATGACGTCGTCGTGATTCGGTCGAACCCGGATGGCAGCAACGCCAAGATCGAGCCCTTCATGACCGGTTTCATGAACGAGGCGGATCAGAGCTTCTGGGGTCGCCCGGCGTATCTTCTCCAGATGCCGGACGGTTCGATGCTGGTCTCTGACGAGCAGCTGGGCGCGATCTATCGCGTCTCGTACAGCCGCTGATCCGCACTTGAGGCTCAACGTAATCTTTGCGCGGCTGTTTGCGCTGGCGCTCGCGCTGGGAGCGATTCCCGGCGCGGGACAGCTTTACGCTCAGGATCTGCCAGCGGGGCTGGCTGCGAGACTGGCCGCGTGTGGTGCGTGTCACGGTGTCGACGGTAACGCGCCGTTGCGGGATACGCCCTCGCTTGCTGGTCAGCCGGTGGTTTTCCTTGAAAATCAGATGGTGCTGATCCGTGAGGGCATCCGAGAGATTGCGTTGATGAAGGGCGCCCTCGAAGGCGTCACCGATGCAGACATCGCGGCGCTTGCGCGCCACTATGCGCGGCAACCGCTTAAGCCCCCAGCGGCGTCGCGGGATGCGGCGTTGTTTGCGAAGGGCGAGAAGCTCGCCGAGCAGAATCGCTGCGGCAGCTGTCATTTGCCAAACTATGTTGGGCGGGAGCAGATGCCCCGGCTCGCCGCGCAGCGCGAAGATTTCCTGCTTCATTCAATGCGCCAGTTCGCCGGCAACCAGGCGGTGGGGCGCGACACCTTGATGGCGGCGTCGCTCCACGGACTGAGCGATCCTGACCTGGTGGCGATCGCGCATTTCCTATCCCGTATCGGGCCCTGAGCGCGATGCCTGGTTCACGCATGCGGCCTCGTATCGCCGCTGGGTTGTGCCGCTTGGCGGTGGGGGCTGCAGCCTGTCTGGTTGTGCTCGACGGAGCGGCGCAGACGCTTGAATCGGTGACCGTGCAGAGCGGCCGGCTTGAGCAGCGACAGTTCGATGCGCCGGCTTCGGTGCAATTGATCGATGAGGCGACCTTGCGTCGTGCGGGCCCGGCCATCAATCTGTCGGAAGCCCTCGCGCAGGCGCCGGGCGTGGTGGCGCTCAATCGCAACAACTATGCGCAAGACGTGCAGATTTCGATTCGCGGCTTTGGCGCGCGAGCCGCGTTCGGGTTGCGTGGGATCCGTTTGCTGACCGACGGGATCCCCGCGTCAACCCCCGATGGGCAGGGGCAAGCGTCCACCGTTCATCTGCCCTCCGCGGGTCGAATCGAAGTGCTAAGCGGGCCCCTGGCCCAGATCTACGGCAACGCCTCGGGCGGCGTGATCCAGACCTTCACGCGCGACCCCGATGCTGTACCAACTGTATCGGCTGAGACGCTGGCAGGCTCCTTCGGGCTTCGTCGGAGTGATGTTCAGCTTGCCGGACGCTCCGGTACGGTCGGGCTGGTGGCTGACTACGGCGAGTTTTCGACTGACGGCTGGCGCGAGCACAGTGCGGCCAGACGTCGGCACTTTAACGGCGTGGTTGGCATGCAGCTCGCCACTGACACGCGGCTACGCGTGGTCCTGAATGCGTTCGATATGCCGTATGCCCGCGATCCGCTCGGGCTTACCGCATCGCAGCTTGCCAATCCCCGAGCGGCGGGCACGAACGCCCTGGCCGCGAACACCCGTAAGTCGGTCCGGCAGGACCAGGGCGGATTGGTACTGGAACATCGATTCAGCCGCGATCTCCGGTTGCAGGCACGGACCTACGCCGGCACGCGTGAAAACCTGCAGTTCCAGGCCTCGAATACCTGGGTGGGGTTGGATCGTCAGTTTGATGGTGCAGGGCTGCAGCTCACCGGGTTCAGGGCGTTCGACAAGGCTGTGACGCTTGATTGGGTCCTTGGCATTGACCACGACAACTCGGCCGAGCGGCGGCAGGGCGGTGCTGCGCTCTCGGGCCAAAAAGTTGGCGTTAACCGCAACGAAATGAATGATGCTGGTAACCGAGATGTGTTCGCGCAGGCCAATCTCCATCTGGGCGAGTCGTGGACGATCACCACCGGAGTGCGCCAGAGCGAAGTCCGGCTGGAAAGCCGCGATGACTACCTGACAGACGGCAATGGCTCGGGGGCCGTGCGCTACCGTGCAACCAGTCCGGTGCTGGGGGCGACCTGGCACGCATCTGAAACGCTCAATGTCTATGTGAATCAGGGGCGGGGCTTTGAGACCCCCACGCTTGCCGAAGCCGCCTACTCCATGCCGAGCGTGGGGGGGACGCCCGTTGGCCGGTTCAACCCGCTTCTGGCGGCACCGGTGAGCCATCACCTGGAAACGGGTCTCAAATGGCTGCCTGACCGTGCCACGCGCATGCAGGCTGCGCTGTTCCGGATTCGTACCGACAATGAACTGGTCGCAGCGCTCTCCTCGGGCGGCAGAACAGTATTCGCAAACGCGACCAGCACGTTGCGCGAAGGGGCTGAAGTGTCTGCCGACCGGCTCTGGGGCGCGTCGTGGCGAAGCCGATTTTCCTGGACGTGGATCGATGCGGTGTACGACCAGCCGTTTGGCCAGGTCGCCGCTGGGAACGCAATGCCAGCCATTCCTTCGCAGATCGCTTTTGCGTCGCTCTTCTGGGCGCAGACGGGCTGGGCGCCCGCCGGCGCGTCCCCCCGTCCGGGACTGGAGGCCGGGTTTGAGTGGTATGCCCGATCACGCCTGTGGGCCGATGATGTCAACACCGCGCCGGCGCCCGGATACGGTGTTTTCAACGCGCGTGCGCGACATCGGGTGCAGGCTGGACCAGTGATGGTGGAAATTTTTGCCGGGATCGACAATTTGACTGACCGTCAGACCATCGGGTCGGTGATTGTCAATCAGGCGCAGCGCCAGTATTACGAGCCTGGGCTGCCTAGGAGCGTGCTGCTCGGGCTGAACGCGAAGCTGCCACTCTGAAAATGGCCTGAGCGGCTGAGGCTATTCAGGCTAAGGCCATTCAATGTGGTGCTGGTGAGAAGACTCGAACTTCCGACCTACTGATTACGAATCAGTTGCTCTACCAACTGAGCTACACCAGCGCCGAACCGGAAATTATAGCAAAGCGAGCAGTGCGTGGACGTCGGCGACCTGAAGGCGGAGCCGAAGTTCGCGCTTCATGCGGGTATTTGAAATTCGGCGTGAGTCGCGCATGAACGAAAGCATCATGGGGCTTACGCGGGCAGCCACCTCAGCGCGGCTCATCCGGGGCGGCCGCGGGAGACCCGTCGCATCAGCCACCACATCGAAGTAGTCGCCCATACGGAGATCGGTGTCGTCGCAGATGTTGAAGCTTCGGCCCCCACGCGCCCGGAACAGCGCGAGCCAGGCCGCATGGGCCAGATCGTCAGCATGAATGTGGTTGGTGTAGACGTCTTCGGCAGCGAGCAGCGCGGGTTGCCCTTGTCGCAACCGTTCAAGCGGCAGTCGGTCTTGGGCGTAAATGCCGGGTGCCCGCAGAAGGGTCACCCGTGTGCCGGTGCGGCTGCCGTAGGCGCGCAGGGTCTGCTCGGCGGCCACGCGGCGCGCGGCTCGTGGGTTTGAAGGCTGCAGCGGGCGGGTTTCGTCGATTTGCGCGCCCGCGCAGTCGCCATACACGCCAGTGGTGCTCACATACGAAAGGCGCGCCGCGGCCCAGGCTGTGGTCCCCTTCGAACACGCTGCGGTCAGCCAGCGGGTACGGCGATCGTCCGTTCCTTCGGCTGGCGGTGGCGCGAGGTGAACCATCCACCGTGACAGGGCCGACAGGCGCGAGACGCTGCGGCGATCATCCAGGTCGCAGGCCAAGGCGATGGCGCCCGCCGCCCGAATGGCGGCAAGCTGCTCCGGTCGACGCGCGGTGGCGATGATCCGAAGCCGGTTGGGTTGGCCGACGCGCTGCGCGATCAGTCGAAGGCCAACATCGCCGCAACCCACCACCACGAGGGTCGGACGGCGCAGACGTCGGGGCAGGGGGCGCGAGACCGCTGCGGAGCGCGCCGATGCTGAGCGGGCTACCACTCGCCCTGCCCGCGCCGACCTGTAGTCGGGCGATAATGCGGGCCGCGCGTTCAGGCGAACGATCCGAATCGAGTCAGAGACCATGAGCTTTAAAGTCAGCGTTCAACCCAGTGGCAAACAGTTTGAAGTGCAACCCGGCGAAGCCATCCTTGCGGCAGCCCTGCGCCAGGATGTGATCCTTCCCTACGGTTGTCGTAATGGCGCCTGTGGCTCATGCAAGGCGCAGGTGCTGGAAGGGGTTATCGAACAGGGGCCCCATTCTAGCGGGGCCATGAAGCCTGAGGAGGCCGAGCGCGGGCAGGCGCTGCTTTGTTGCGCCATGGCTGCGAGCGACCTGACGCTTCAGTGTCGGGTGATTGCCGCAGCGGGCGACATTCCGATCCGCAAGATGCCTTGTCGGATTGCATCGATCGCCGAAGCAGCCCCCGATGTCCGTATCCTTCGCCTGCAGCTGCCAGCCAATGAGCGCCTGCAGTATCTGGCGGGCCAGTATGTGGAACTGTTGCTGCGCGATGGCTCGCGACGCAGCTACTCCATGGCGAGTGCGCCTCATATCGCCGAGCAGGTTGAACTGCACATCCGCCACATGCCCGGCGGCAAGTTCACTGACGCGTTATTCGGTGTCACCCAGCCAAGCTTCAAAGAGCGCGACATCCTCCGCTTCGAAGGTCCGATGGGTACGTTTTTCCTGCGCGAAGATAGCGACGCGCCCATCGTGTTCGTGGCAAGTGGCACCGGTTTTGCGCCCATCAAGGCGATCATTGAACATGCGATTCATAAGAGCATCCGCCGGCCCATGACGCTCTACTGGGGCGGCCGCCGGCCACACGATCTGTACATGAACGCACTTTGCGAGCAGTGGGCAGCCGAGCTGCCCCACTTCCGGTATGTGCCCGTGGTGTCGGACGCGCTCCCGGAAGATCAGTGGACTGGCCGGACCGGCTTCGTCCATCACGCTGTCATGGCTGATCTTCCTGATCTATCCGCGTACCAGGCCTATGCCTGCGGCGCACCGATCGTGGTGGACTCCGCCAAGCGGGACTTCATCGCCCAGTGTGGTCTACCGGACGATCAGTTCTTCGCCGACTCATTCACCTCCGAAGCCGATCTGGCCGCAGCGAAATAATCACCCGCAAAAAAATGCCCCGGTTTTCGGGCCGGGGCGAACCAGCCGCCGGACAGGACGCCAGGGCTGGACGGGGAACTCGCCCGCGCGGCATGTTGCATGCGGGAATCCAGCTTCAAGCCTATCGATAGCAGGGTGCGGCAGGGGCGCGAGCGGACCAGAGGCGCGTCCGTTCAGACCGGTGGAGTCGCTGCCAAGTGGGGCGCAACAAGCGGCTGGGCATAAAACAAACGGGGCGTCTGTGCGCCCCGTTTGAGTGGAGGTGCCGGGGATACCGGCACAAATCAGTCCCGTTTTACTTGGCGGACATGATCCACTTGGCAAGGGTTTCAGCATCGGCCTGGGTGACCTGCGGATTGGCGGGCATGGGGATCTGCCCCCAGTTGCCGACGCCACCCTTGATGATCTTGGCGCTCAGCTTGGCAACGGCCTCGCCGTCGGAGGCGTATTTGGCGGCGACATCTTTGTAGGCGGGGCCCACCAGTTTCTTGTCGACCGCGTGGCACGCGGTGCAGTTCTTGGCCTTGGCGAGATCCATGCTGGCCAGGGCAGGCGAAGAGGACAGCGCGACGATCGATGCGCCGACGATCACAGACAGAAATTTCATGACTTCTCCAAGAGAAAGGGTGACGCTTTTGAAACTGTTTTCAGAGGTTACCGCGACGGCCGGACAGGCCGCGCTGAGACCAAGACCTCAGTGGGGGAATCAGAAATCATCGAGGACCGCACCCTTGCTGGCTGAGCCCGCAAGCTTGTGAAATTTGGCGAGCACGCCGCGGTTGTAGCGCGTGGCGGGCGGCTGCCAGCGAGCGCGGCGGGCGGCAATCTCGGCATCGCTCACCTCGAGCTGCAAAAGCAGCCGGTGCGCGTCGATGGTGACGCGATCCCCTTCGTGGATGAGCGCGAGCGGTCCGCCTACCGCAGCCTCGGGTGCCACATGACCAACCACCATGCCCCAGGTACCGCCCGAGAACCGGCCATCGGTGATGAGACCGACTGATTCGCCAAGGCCTGCTCCGATCAGGGCAGAGGTGGGGGCGAGCATCTCGGGCATCCCCGGCGCACCCTTGGGCCCGAGATAGCGGAGCACCATGACGTCGCCCGCCTTGATCTTGCCCTCGAGGATGGCCGCAAGCGCTGACTGCTCGTCATCGAACACCCGGGCCGGACCGGTGATGACCGGGTTCTTGAGGCCGGTAATCTTGGCTACGCAGCCCTCGGGTGACAGGTTGCCCTTCAGGATGGCCAAGTGCCCTTGTGCATACATGGGCTTGTCGATCGGCAGAATCACGTCCTGGTCGGCACGCGGCGCATCGGGCACCGAGGCGAGTTCTTCGGCCATGGTGCGGCCCGTGATCGTCATGCAATCACCATGCAGGAGACCCGCTTTCAAGAGAATCTTCAAGACCTGCGGAATGCCGCCCGCGCGGTGCAGATCGGTGGCCAGATAGCGGCCCGACGGTTTCAGATCGCAGATGACGGGTACACGCTTTCGGATCCGCTCGAAATCATCGATCGTCCATTCAATACCACCGGCATGCGCAATGGCGAGAAAGTGCAGCACGGCGTTGGTGGAGCCGCCGGTTGCCATGATGAGCGTGACCGCGTTTTCGATCGACTTGCGGGTGACGATATCGCGAGGCTTCAGGTTGCGCTTGACCGCTTCGATCAGTACCCGAGCCGATTCCGCGGTGGAGTCGCGTTTTTCGGAGTCGGGGTTGGCCATGGTGGAGGAGCCAAGCAGACTCATGCCCAGCGCCTCAAACGACGATGACATGGTGTTGGCGGTGTACATGCCGCCGCATGAACCGGTGCCGGGGATGGCGTTCTGTTCGATGCCGTCAAAGTCTTCCTTGGACAGACGACCCGCAGAGAACTCGCCCACCGCCTCGAAGACCGAAACGATGTTGAGGTCTTTACCCTTCCAGCGACCGGGCTTGATGGTGCCGCCGTAGACATAGATGGCCGGCACATTGCAGCGCAGGATGCCCATCATGCCGCCTGGCATGTTCTTGTCGCAGCCGCCGATCACCACCACACCATCCATCCACTGGCCCTGCACCGCGGTTTCGATGCAGTCACAGATGACTTCGCGTGAGATCAGCGAATACTTCATGCCTTCGGTACCCATCGACATGCCGTCGGAAATGGTGGGCGTGCCAAAGATCTGGGGGTTGCCTCCTGCGGTGCGAACCGCCTCGACCGCCGCATCGGCAAGCGTCTGAAGCCCCGAGTTGCAGGGGGTGATGGTGGAGTGACCGTTGGCAATGCCGATCATCGGCTTTTCGAAGTCGCTCTTCACATAGCCCATCGCGTAGTACATCGAGCGGTTGGGCGCACGGGCCACACCCTCGGTGATGTTGGATGAGCGGCGTTTTTCGGACATGGATGGTCTCCGGAGGCTGGTTTCGGGCTGAAGTATATTGCGAGCCATGCTTGTACACCCACAGTTCGACCCGATTGCCCTCAGCCTGGGCCCGATTGCCATCCGTTGGTATGGCCTGATGTACCTGATCGCTTTCCTGGGCTTCTTTCTGCTGGGCCGTTGGCGGCTCGGTCGCCCGCAGTTCGCTCAGGCCTCGGGGCTCCACCCGGCTCAGATGGAAGACCTGCTTTTTTTCGGGGTGGTGGGGGTGGTGCTGGGTGGGCGTCTTGGCTATGTGCTGTTTTACAAGCCTGGCTACTACCTGCAACGGCCACTCGAGGCGCTGGCTGTCTGGGAAGGCGGTATGTCGTTTCACGGCGGCTTGATTGGCGTGCTGCTCGCTATGGCCGTGTTCTGCCGCTGGCGCGGCCTGCGGTTCCTGTCGGTCATGGATTTCATCGCGCCGCTGGTGCCGCTGGGGCTCGCCGCCGGACGCATGGGTAACTTCATCAACGGCGAACTGTGGGGCCGCGTCACCGATGTGAGCTGGGCTATAGTGTTTCCGCAGGCGGGCAACGCGTTGCCCAGGCACCCCTCGCAGCTTTATCAGTTCGCGGGCGAGGGCGTAGTCCTCTTTTTGCTGCTCTGGTGGTGGTCGGCGCGGCCTCGGCCGGTCGGGGCGGTGTCAGGCGCCTTCCTGCTGGGGTATGCGGCGTTTCGATTTGCGGCAGAGTTTGCGCGTGAGCCCGATGCTTTCCTGGGCTTTCCGTTGCCCGGCATCACGATGGGGCAGATTCTTTGCGTCCCCATGGCCGCCGCCGGCGCTTGGCTCATTGCGCGCAGCCGGCGCGCCTGACCCGTGCTTACAGCCCGAAGCGCCAGGCCCGCCACAGCATGTAGGCGGCGAGCGCGTAGAGCATCAGCCCGAAGAAGCGCTTGAGCTTGCCCGAGGGCAGGGCGTGCGCAATCCGTACGCCAAGTGGAGCGGTGAGCATGCTCGCGATCGAGACAAACACCAGGCCAGGCAGGTAGACGTAGCCCACCATGAGGCTGGTTTGGGCGGCTGACCATCCGGCGATTACATAACCGACCGTGCCCGCGACCGCAATCGGAAAACCGCACGCGGCGCTGGTGCCTACGGCCGCGTGAATCGGCAGGCCGCGCCGGACCAGAAACGGCGTGGTGATAAACGCACCGCCTGCGCCCACGACCGATGAGGCCACGCCGATCAGCGAACCCGCGCCGAACAGGCCGCCTGCGCCCGGGAGTGATCGATCTGCTGAAGCCGAGTTCTGGCGCAGCATACGGGTGGCCATGATGGCGATGAACGCACTGAAAACCAGCGCGAGCCAGCCCGCGGGCAGCGACGACGCAAACTGCGAGCCGATGAGCGACCCGATCATGATGCCGATCGACATCGCGCGCACCAGGTCCCAGCGCACGGCCCCTCTTTTGTGCTGAGCGCGCACGCTGGAGATCGAGGTAAAGAGGATGGAAGCAAGCGAGGTGGCGATCGCAACCTTCATGACGAGGTCTGGCCCGAACCCTTTGTAGTCGAGGTAGAGCGTCATGAAGGGAACCATCACCATGCCACCGCCAATTCCGAGGAGTCCCGCCAGCAGGCCGGTGCAGGCCCCCAGTAGCAACAGCATCAGGATCGGAACAAGGTCCACGCGCGCTCCAAAGCCAGTCAATGCACCCGCGTTCCGGTATGTCTGAGCAGGGGTGACGAGGGGCGCGATGCTAACATCGAAGGATGAAATTCGCTGTGATCGGAGCCGGAGGCATCGGCGGTTATCTGGGGGCACGCCTCGCGTTGGCGGGCGAGGCTGTCACGTTCATTGCGCGCGGCCCCAACCTGCAGGCGCTCCGCGAACAGGGCATTCGCCTGATCGAGGAAGACGGCGCGGAACACCGAATCGACTCGGTGAAGGCCTGCCAGCAAATGACCGAGGCGGGCGAGCAGGATGTGGTGCTACTCGCGCTCAAGGCGCATCAGGTGGCCGCGGTGGCCCCGCAGATGTCTGCACTGCTAGGACCGCACACCGCCATCGTCACCCTCCAGAACGGTATCCCGTGGTGGTATTTCCACGGCCTGCCGGGCCCCTGGCTGGGGCAGCGGCTTGAATCGGTTGACCCGGGCGGCGTCATTGCCTCGCATATCGACAACTCGCGAATCATCGGGTCGGTGGTGTATCCGGCCTCCGAATTGATTGCGCCGGGTGTGATCAAGGTGATCGAGGGCAACCGGTTCTCGTTGGGCGAACCCGACGGCAGCAAGTCCGAGCGGGTACAGATGATTTCACAGGCGCTCGCCCGCGCCGGTTTCAAAGCGCCCGTATCGTCAGACCTTCGTAGCGAGATCTGGCTGAAGCTTTGGGGGAACCTCACCTTCAACCCGGTGAGTGCGCTGACCCACGCCACCCTTGCGCAGATCTGCCGCTTCCCTCAGACCCGTGATCTCGCTCTCGGCATGATGGCGGAAGCCCAGCAGGTGGCGGAGAAACTGGGCGTACGGTTTCGCATCTCGCTTGAACGCCGCCTGGCGGGCGCCGAGGCGGTGGGCGAACACAAGACCTCCATGCTGCAGGACGTTGAGCAGGGTCGTCCACTTGAACTCAATGCCCTGCTCGGGTCGGTCATTGAACTGGCCCGACTCACCGATACCCCGGTGCCACGCTGCGAGGCCATCTACGCCTGCTGTGCACTGCTCGCCGAGCGCCTGACCGAACGCCATGCCCGGCTCTCGCTTGGCTGATCCTTTCACTTTCCCGGACTGATGACCATGAGTGCTGCACGCACCCTTCGCGCCCTGATTGAGGCCGGCTCCGACGATGCTCCCGCTCTGACCTCCCCGGGTAGCCGTGAACTCACCTATCGCGCGCTCCGCGCCCAGGTCGATGCCACCGTGGCGGCGTTGAACGCGGTGGGTATTGGGCGCGGCGACAAGGTGGCGATCGTGCTGCCGAACGGCCCCGCGATGGCGAGCGCATTCCTCGCGGTGGCGGCGGGCGCGGCAAGTGCCCCGCTGAACCCTGCCTATCGCGCTGACGAATTCGAGTTTTATCTCAACGATCTGCAAGCCCGCGGCCTGATCGTGGAGGCGGGTAGCGACTCGCCCGCGGTGGCGGTGGCGCGCAAACTCGGCGTGCCGGTGATCGAGTTGCATGCTGAACCCGATCGGGGCGCGGGTGCGTTCCGCCTGGTTGCCTCGGCGCCGGTTGTATCGCAGGCAGCGCGGCCAGGATTTGCCGAGCCCGAAGACATTGCGCTGGTGCTTCACACCTCGGGCACCACCTCCCGGCCCAAGATTGTCCCGCTCTCGCACGCTAATGTGTGCGCGTCGGCGCGCAATATCCGTGAGTTTCTCTCGCTCTCGGCAGGCGACTGCGGCCTCAACATCATGCCGCTCTTTCACATTCACGGACTCATTGCCGGCATCAGTGCGCCGCTGTCAGCGGGAGGTCGGGTGTTCTGTACCCCGGGCTTTAACGCTTTGCGATTCTTTACCTGGATGGAGGAGGCCCGGCCCACCTGGTACACCGCAGTGCCCACCATGCATCAGACGATTCTCGCGCGGGCCGCCAATAATCGGGCCGTCATCGCAGCGCATCCGCTCAGATTCATTCGTTCCTCCTCCTCAGCGATGCCCACGCAGGTCATTCGCGAAATGGAGGAAGTCTTTGGTGCGCCGCTGGTTGAGTCTTATGGCATGACCGAAGCCGCGCACCAGATGGCGGCCAACCCGCTCCCGCCCAGGGTCAGAAAGCCCGGGTCAGTCGGAATCGCCGCCGGCCCTGAGGTGGCCATCATGGATGAGGCGGGCAGCCTGCTGTCTGCCGGCGAAACCGGCGAGGTGGTGATCCGCGGAGACAATGTCACGCGCGGCTATGAGAACAACCCCAAGGCCAATGCCGAGGCTTACACCCACGGATGGTTCCGGACCGGGGATCAGGGCGTGATGGATGCTGAGGGCTATCTCACCATCACGGGGCGGCTGAAGGAAATCATCAATCGCGGGGGCGAGAAGGTCTCGCCGCGCGAAGTTGACGAAGTGCTGATGGATCACCCGGCCGTTGCGCAGGTGGTCACGTTTGCCATCCCGCACGACAAACTCGGTGAAGAGGTGGGGGCGGCGGTGGTGCTGCGCGAGGGCGCGACCCTCACTGATCGCGAGCTGCGCGATTTCGCCTCGCAGCGGCTGACCGACTTCAAGGTGCCGCGCAAGATCGTGCTGCTCGATGAAATCCCGAAGGGCGCCACCGGCAAGCTGCAGCGGATCGGTCTCGCGCAGAAGCTCGGGCTCGCTTGAGCGAGGCGACCGCCTCATGAGCGATGCGATCAGCGTGCAGTCGGGCGGTCTGGCAGGCCGCCGTATTGAAGTGATCGCGCCGTCGGGTGCGCATCTTTCGCTCTCCGAGTTCGATCAGGCCAGGGCCTGGTTCGAGTCGCGCGGCGTGCAGTTGGTGAGCGAGGTGCCTCGCACCGGCTGGCAGCGGTTTTCCGCGCCTGACGATGACCGGCTTGCGGCCATCCATCGCGCTGCCGTGCGAACACCGGCGGCCGATGCGGTCATGATCACGCGTGGTGGCTACGGTTTGTCGCGCCTCATTGATCGCATCGACTGGCCGCTGGTGGCGGCTTCGATCGCGAAAGGTACGCGCTGGATTGGCTATAGCGACTTCACCGCGTTTCATCTGGCGCTTTTCGCGCAGACCGGCGCAGTAAGTTATGCCGGGCCATCGTTTTCGGCCGACTTCTCGGGCGAGGGCCCCGGCCAGTTCACCCACGATCAGTTTCTTGCGCTTTTTGGTACGGGGCCCGCGCCTGTTCGATGGCGGTTTGCGGGCGCGCGACGGCCGCTCGACACTCAGGGCGTCTTGTGGGGCGGTAACCTCGCCATGGTTACCTCCCTGATCGGAACGCCATGGTTTCCGTCGGTTCAGGGCGGAATCCTGTTTCTTGAGGATGTGGGCGAGCACCCCTACCGTATCGAACGCATGCTGCATCAGCTCCACCATGCGGGCGTCCTTTCGCGGCAGCAGGCGGTTGTGCTGGGTGACTTCACTGGCTGGAAGCTCGCGCCGCACGATCGTGGCTACGGGCTTGAGGCCATGATCGATTACTGGCGCTCGCGCCTGGAGGTGCCGCTCATCACCGGGTTGCCATTTGGCCATGGTGAGGTGCGAGCTACGCTGGCGGTGGGCGCGCCATATCGGCTTCGGGTCGAGGCGGGCTTCGCGCTTCTTGAGCGCGCTACGCGGGCGCGCTGATCCGTCGCTCTTCCACTGCGTGGCAGGCCACCTGCGACCCGTCTCCGGGGTCGCGCAGCTGCGGCGTCTCGCTGCGACATCGCGCATTGGCATGCGGGCAGCGCGGATGAAACGCACAGCCCGTAGGGGGGTTGAGCGGGTTGGGCACTTCGCCGCCCACTGGCGTTCGCGCGCGCCCGCTCATCGAGATATCGGGAATCGCATCGAGCAGCATGCGGGTGTAGGGATGCGCAGGAGCCGAGAACACCCTCGCCTTCGGGGCGAGCTCGACAATGCTGCCGAGATACATCACACCCACCCGGTCGCTCACATGGTGGACGACCGCGAGGTTGTGCGAGATGAAGAGGTAGGTGAGACCGCGCTCACGCTGCAGCGCCCGCATCAGGTTCAAGACCTGGGCCTGCACGGAGACATCGAGCGCTGAAGTGGGCTCGTCACAGACCAGAAATTCGGGCTCGGAGGCGAGTGCGCGCGCAATCGAGATTCGCTGGCGCTGCCCGCCCGAGAACTGATGCGGAAATTTATCGGCGTCGGAGGCGGAGAGCCCGACCTGCGTGAGGAGCGTCTCGACCCGTTCGCGCATCGCAAGCGGATGATCAATCAGCCGATGGACCTGAAGCGGTTCGCCCACGATGCGTGCCACCCGCCAGCGCGGATTGAGGCTTGCGTAGGGGTCCTGAAAGATCATCTGCATGCGGCGCCGCAGCGCAAGGCCCGAGTCGCCGGTGATTTCCGCCAGGTCGTGCCCGTCGAAAACCACCCGACCTGAGGAGGGCCGGTAAAGCCCGACCAGCATGCGGGCCACCGTGGACTTTCCGCAGCCTGACTCGCCCACCAGTGCCAGCGTTTCTCCGCGTGCAATGTGAAAGCTCACGTCGCGAACCGCCTGCAGCAACTGACGGGGCTTGCGTTCAATCACGCGGTTGAGCCAGGGCGCGGACACATCGAAGACCTTGCTGATCCGGTCGACCTGAACCAGCGGGCTGGCTGCCTCGGGCTTTGGTCCCGAGGCCCCGTTGCCGCGCGTGGAATCGATGAGGCTGCGGCTCATGCCAGCGTACACCCAGCGTGGATACTCGGGCTCATGCAGGCGCTCGCTCATGGTGGAGCCAGCACGCGGCGAGCGAGGCGCCGGCTGGCATGAGTTCGGGCCGATCGCTTCGACACCGGTCAAAGGCCTGCGCGCAGCGCGGGTTGAATGCGCAGCCGCGTGGAATGGCGTTCAGCCGGGGCATGGCGCCGTCGATCTGGGCGAGTTCAGTGCGATGCCCCCCGATGGACGGGATGGAGCCCATCAGGCCCACTGTGTAGGGATGCCGAGGCCGATGAATGACATCGGCAACCGGACCGATTTCGGCAATTCGCCCGGCATACATCACCGCCACCCGATCGGCGGTCTCGGCGATCACGCCCATGTCATGCGTGACCAGCATGACGGCGGTGCCCTGCTCGCGGCAGAGTCGTTTGAGGAGCGAGATGATCTGCGCCTGAATCGACACATCCAGTGCGGTGGTGGGTTCGTCGGCCACGACCAGTTGGGGCCGCGCGGCGAGCGCAAGCGCGATCACGACCCGCTGGCGCATGCCACCGGAAAATTGGTGCGGATAATGATCGATCCGCTGGGCAGCGGCAGGAATGCCGGTGGCCTCGAGCAGTTCGATGGCGCGAGCGCGCGCCGCACGGGCGTCGAGCGCGAGGTGCGTGCGGATCGTTTCCTCGATCTGGCGGCCGACCGTGTAGAGCGGGTTGAGCGAAGTGAGCGGATCCTGAAAAACCGCACCGATCTTTCGGCCGCGCACCTGGCGCATGGCTTCGGGCGGCAGATTGTCGATGCGAGCGCCCTCAAGAAGAATTTCTCCTCCCGCAATGCGGCCCGGCGGCTCGATGAGACCGATGATGGCTGCGCCAGTCACCGACTTGCCAGCACCGGATTCGCCGACCACCCCCAGCACCTCGCCTGGAGCGATCGTCAGCGACACATCATCGATGGCCACCAGCGTGCCGCGGCGCGACGGAAACTCGACCCGCAGGTGCCTCACTTCCAGGAGCGGCGGGGGGCTCATTGCAGCCTCGGATTGAGCGCATCGCGCAGCCAGTCGCCCAGCAGATTGACCGACATGCAGAGGAGTACCAGCGCCGCACCGGGAAAAATCACCAGCCACCACTCGCCTGAATAGAGGAAATTATTGCCGCTATTGATCATGGTTCCGAGCGACGGTGAGGTGGGCGGCACCCCCACACCCAGAAACGAGAGGGTGGCCTCGGTGAGAATCGCCTGGGCGATATTGATGGTGGCAATGACGAGGACCGGACCGAGCGAATTCGGCAGTACGTGGCGCAGCATGATCGCGATCGGGCGCACGCCAATCACCCGGGCGGCCTGTACATATTCCTTGTTGCGCTCGATGAGTGTGGAGCCCCTCACGGTGCGCGCATATTGCACCCAATTGGCAAGCGCAATCGACCCGACCAGCACACCGACCGCCATCCAGTCGTTGTGCGAGCCCTGGGGAAGGAGCGTGCGCGCAACGCCGTCTATGAGAAGCGCAATCAGGATGGCCGGAAAAGACAGCTGAACATCGGCCACCCGCATGATGAACGCATCGAGTCGGCCGCCGAGGTAGCCTGACAGGAGGCCCAATGTGACCCCCAGCACCATCGCAACCAGCACTGATGCGAGACCCACCAGGAGCGAAATTCGCGAGCCATAGAGCAGGGTGGACAGCACATCGCGCCCCTGGTCGTCGGTGCCGAGCGGGTAGGTGAGCTGGCCGCCTTCCACCCAGGCGGGCGGCATCAGCGCATCATTCAAAGAGAGCGTGGCCAGATCAAAGGGCTGGTGAGGCGCAAGCACGGGCGCGCCGAATGCGCCGACGAACAAAATAAGCGTGACCACGCTGGCCGCGATCGCAACCGGTGTGTGCCGATAACTCCACCAGAGGTCGCTATCAAAAAATCGGGCAAGAAGGCTGCGCTCGGAGGGCTTCATGGCTAGTGTCCGGCGCCGCTACGCTCGATTCGCAGTCGTGGGTCCACCGCGAAGTAAAGGAGATCGACCACCAGATTGATGGTGACGAAAATGAGCGAGATCAGGCACAGGTAGGCGGCCATCACGGGAATATCGGCTACCTGCACCGACTGAATGAAGAGGAGCCCCATGCCCGGCCACTGAAACACCGATTCGGTGACGATTGCAAAGGCGATGATGCCGCCCAGCTGCAAGCCCGCTATGGTAATGACTGGCACCAGTGTGTTGCGAAGCGCATGACCGAAATGAATCGTGCGGTTGGTGAGGCCGCGCGCGCGCGCAAACTTGATGTAATCGGTGCGCAGCACCTCGAGCATCTCTGAGCGAACCAGCCGCATCACGAGCGTCATCTGAAAAAGTGCGAGCGTGAGCGCAGGCAGGATCAGATGCTTCCAGCCATCCACGGTGAGCATGCCGGTTGACCAGCTGCCCACCATCACCGTGTCACCCCGGCCATACGACGGCAGCCATCCGAGCAGTACCGCGAAAAACAAAATGAGCAGGATGCCGATCAGGAATGTGGGTAACGACACGCCCACCAGTGACAGCGCGAGAAGCATATTGGACAGCACCCCACGACGTCTGAGCGCGGTGTAGACCCCCATGGGTACGCCCGCGAGGAGCGCAATGGCCGCGGCGGTGAGCGCGAGTTCGAGCGTGGCGGGAAGCTTTTCTGCGAGCAGCGACGACACCTTCTGGCCCTGCCTGAGCGACACACCGAATTCGCCCTGTACCGCGTTGCCGATGAAATGCCCGAACTGGATGTAGAAGGGCTGATCGAGGCCGAGCGCCTGCGTGACCTGCACCCGCTGCTCGGGGGTGGCGTCCTGCCCCAGCATGGAGAGCACCGGATCGCCCACGTAGCGAAACAGGGCGAAGGCTACGAGCGCCACAAAGCCCATGACGGCAAGCGCCTGCAGCAGTCGTCTGAGGATAAAGGCGAGCATCGCGAAAATCGCTCAGGTGCTGAGACTGGCGCTTGCCGTGGCGCTGCGGGTTGCTCAGATCGCAGGCTCGGGTGCCTCGGCGAACCAGCGCTCGGCCAGCCGCACCCAGAAACTGCCGCCAATGGGAATGATCTCGTCATTGAAATCATAGTGGGGCCCGTGCAGCACACAGGGGCCCAGCCCATGACCCGCCGCACGATGGTCGCCCACGCCGTTGCCGATCACCACATAACAGCCCGGCATTTTCTCGAGGAAGAACGCGAAATCTTCAGCGCCCATGGTGGGCTCAAATTCGAAGACGTTGTCGGCACCGACCACATCGGCCGCCACGGCCCGGCAGAAATGGGTTTCTGCCTCGTGGTTGATGAGGGACGGGTAGTTGCGGTGGAAGTGAAACTCGGCGCTCGCGCCGAACGCGCTCGCCGTGTGCTCGGTGGTTTCTCGCATGCGGCTTTCGACCATGTCGAGCGTTTCCGGGCGAAAGGTGCGCACGGTGCCGCGCAGCTCGGCCGAATCCGGAACCACATTGGTGGCCTCACCCGCGTGCAGCATGGTGACCGAAATGAGCGCGGCATCAATGGGGTTTCGGTTGCGCGAGACGATGGTCTGGAAGGCCTGAACGAGCTGACAGGCGACCGGGATGGGGTCGATGCCCAGGTGCGGGAGGGCCGCATGGGTGCCGCGCCCCTTCAGCACAATTCGAAATTCGTTGGACGAGGCGAGCATGGGCCCGGGACGCATTGCGATCTGCCCGGGTTTGAGGCCCGGCCAGTT
>JAGWXN010000292.1 GCA_018969885.1 Betaproteobacteria bacterium
AAGTGCCTACCGCCATGAGCCGGTCTGGGACGATTACGGTCAGACCCTCGAGTCGCAATGTCGCCGAATCCTCCATCCCGATACCGGTCTCTATGTCACCGGCATCGCAGAAATGATCCGGGACATCGAGAACTGGCGAAGCTTTCAGTATTTCCAGAACGTTCAAACGCTTAACGCCATGCGTCAGGCCGAGCGCGAGGGCTATGACGCATTCGTGGTCGGATGCACGCTCGATGTAGGCGTCGCTGAAGGTCGCAGCCTGGTTGACATACCTATAGTGGGCATCAGCGAAAACGCTTATCACCTCGCAATGACCCTTGGCCGCATGTTCGCCGTGGTCACCAGTTCATCCGCATTCTGCGAGGTCTATGGCGAACAGGCCACACGATACGGCGTCGCCTCGCGGATGCTGCCTGGCCCCTACATTGTTGAGGCGTCCGAGGAAGAGATCGCCACCTCACTCGCGAACCCCGGGCCGCTACTCGAGCACTTTGTTGCGCAATGCGAGCGTGCAGTGCGCGATGGCGCATCGGTCATTGTTCCAGGGCCTGCGTTTCTCGCCACCCTCGCGCACCGGGCAGGACTCACCCAGGTTCTGGGCGCCCCCGTGCTTGACACCATCTCCGCTGCGGTCAAGTGCGCGGAGATGATGGCAAGCCTCTACAAAATTGGGATCACACCGTCGCGAAGAATAGGGGCGTATGCTCGCCCGGATCCTTCGCATCTCGATTCGTCGCTCGCCCGACTGTCGAAGCAATTCCGGATCGGCTGACACCCCTCACGGCGCACTCCGAGGGCAACAGCGCTTGCGCCCAGGCTTCAGCGTGCAAACCAGGTGCGGTGTGAAACTGCCCAGCGCGCATAGGCACGGGCACAAGCCGATGCATCGGGCGGCGCTCGGAACTCTTCGGCGATGCGATCAGCGAGGAGCGGCGAACGCGTTCGCGTGAGGTCATCGTTGAACTCGATCCGGCGGCCGCCTTCCTCGATACGTACCGGCACGCCTTCGGCCGCAAGCGCATCCAGCATCGCGCGCGCATGCCAGGTAAAGCCAGGGCTCAGCTGGTAGAGAAAATGCTTAGGCGGCGGCGAGTCTGCGGTCATGAGCCACGCCACCTGTTCAGCCACCTCGGGGGCGTAGGCGTAGTCGCGCGCCCCACCCGTCGGCAACGGCGCAATCGCGACGCCGGCCAGCGCACTCTCCACGACCGCAAGTGGCGGCGATAGCGTGTCACGTACGCCGGTTGCGCGCTCCCAGGGCCCGATGGCCGCAGTCAGACGCCCCACAAATAGCCGCGGCGCGGACCCGAAGCTGTTCCAACGAAGCCCGACGGTCTCGAGCGCCGTCTTGGTGGCACCGTAAAAAGTGAGCGGGCGAGGAAGGTCGGTCTCGCGTACCGGCTGGCCGAGAAATGGCAACTCACCCATGGAGGAGGTGGATGAGAAGCAGAGCATTCTTGGCACCTGATGTCGGGCCGCGATCTCCAGCAGGCGCACGGGCGAAAGAAGATTGACATCGAAAATCGCCGAGGGCTGTTCGCGCTCTCGCGCCGCGCCTGAGGTGATGGCCGCACCAGCAATCACAGCGTCGGGCGTGCCCGCTTCAAACAAAGCCTCCAACGCTGCCAGGTCGCGGACATCGCCGCGTCGGTCATCAAGCTCACCCGGAAGCGTAGCGAACTCGGCGGCTGCAAGGGCAGGAATGCCGTCAAAGGAGAGCGCGCGCACCCGCCAGCCGCGCCGCATGAAGACTTCGACGAGATTGAGGCCAATGAAACCACTCGCGCCGGTGATGACCACTGTCTTTTTCATAATGAGTGCTTCCTGGTCGCTTATCAGATTGCGCGACCGCTGCGATGTCCTTCAAAAACAGCCTCGAGTGCGTTTCTTGGCGCCACGCAGTCGCCTGCCATGCTGAACGCAATACCCGCGTCGGCCAGCCCCGCTTCTAGCCCTGCATCCGACCTGGGCGGAACCACTGCAATCAATTGATCGATCCCGTCAATCACTTCCCGCTCACCGCACGAAGTGTCCTCAAGGCGGAGATGTCCCGCCGACAATCCCAGCGGTCGACGCAGCGTCCTGATTCGAATCTCTCGATCGCGCCAGCGGGCAAAGGTCGTGGTGGTGCTATAGACCGTGGTACGCCAGAGCGCACCTGCGGCCGGTGAAATCAGCGTGACGCGCGCGCCCAGCTCGGCAAGATGCTCAACCAGGCCGAGCGTACCCCAGTCGCCCGTTTCATCGTAGACCGCCACACTCGCACCTGCCGCCGCGAAGCGTGCGCCTTCATCGAGCGTTAATGCCTCGTACCCGTCTGACAACCGATGCGAAACCGGCTGAGCCCCTGTGGCAAGCACTACATGGTCGGGACGGGCCGCAATCACGGAATTGATCGTGGCTTCACTCTCCAGTTCAACCACTACGCCCAGCCGTTCAAGCCGCCTGCGCGCAAAGGCGAGCCACAGTCCGAAATCTTCACGCAAGCGAAGCCCCGCAGCCAGGGCAAGCCGCCCGCCAAGCGCGCCCGATCGCTCGCGAAGCGTGACCCGATGACCGCGCTCGGCCGCCGTGGCGGCGGCCTCCAGACCCGCCGGACCACCACCCACCACCAGTACCGATTTTGAATCGCTTGCCCGACCCGGCATCAGACGAGGCCAGAGCGTCTCACGACCCGCGCGCGGATTGACCAGACAGGTCAGCGCGATATTGCGCTCCAGGTTCTGCGCGCAGCCCTGATTGCAACCGATGCAGGGCTGCACCTCATCGCTGCGACCGCTTTGCCACTTTGAAACCAGCTCCGGCTCCGCCACATGCGCACGCGCCAGACCAATCATGTCGGCACCACCGGAATCGAGCATCGCCTCGGCATCATTCAGTGTTCGATACTTGCAGACCGTCAGTATGGCCACCGGCCTGGCGGAACCGGCCGCCGCCCGCCGGATCCGTCCAGGAAGCATGCGAAACGGCGCAGGATCGATCGCCATGTCCGCCATTTGTGTGCCGAGCGATCGACTCATATGGTAGGCCGAGTGGCTCACATGAATGAAATCGAGTTGCACCTGAGGCGCTGCGAGCTCGATGATCCGGCTTGACTCCTCCAGCGTGAGCCCATCCTCGTGATATTCCTCGGCACTGACTCGAACGCCCAGACAGACGCTGGGGCCGAGCGCCTCGCGAAGTCGCGTCGCGACCTCAAGCGGAAATCGCAGGCGGTTCTCGGTCGTTCCGCCATAGTCGTCATCGCGCTGGTTGGATAAGGGCGAGAGAAACTGCTGCAGTAAATGACCGTGCCCCCAATGGAGTTCAATGCCGTCGGCGCCAGCTCTCAGCATGTTCTCGGCGGTTCTCAGATGGGCATCGATCACCTGTTGCATGTCGCGACGGTTCATCTGCCTGGGCGGATACGACGAAAGCGACCAGCGGATCGGTGAAGCGCCCCAGGACACGGTGCGCTCATACTCACCCTCAATCTGCCGCCCCATGTGGCAGATCTGTGCAATGAACGCAGCACCTCCCTCGTGTACGGCATCAACCACTGGCCGAAACGCGCTGACCGATTCGTCAAGATAGCCGCATACGCCTTGCGGCCGTCCCAGCGTGTTCTCCATCACCCGGATCGCCTCAAAAATGATCAGCGCCACACCGCCTGCGGCACGCTCACGGTGATAAGCGACATGTCGCGCGCTAGGCAGATGATCTGCGCCAAAGTTGGTCGTGTGCGCTGGCATGAAGATGCGGTTACGCAGACTGACACTATTGATTTGGAATGGATCGAACGCTGGCGACGCGACCGCGGATGACGGGCGTAAGCTCATAGGGAATTCCTCGAGAGGGCCGGCCGAGGGTAGGCGGGCCAACATCGATTTGTCAATTTCAAACGAAGCCATTACGGTATCGACCGTTCCCACCTGATGAGCGATCTGTCATGACCGATGCTGAAGCCGCTGTCGTTGCCTGCGATCCATCCCGCCGCGCTGAAGGTCTCGAGGCGGCTGCCCGGGCCATTGACTTTCTCCGCACGACCGAGGCCCGCAACGAAGCCGAAGCAAGACGCCGCATCGGCCCAGGTTTTGCGCCGCGATTTCCGCGCGGCCGCAACTACGATAGCCTCGACACATGGCTCGCCGCGTCGCGCCAGGCCTATAAATTCATGGGTAAAAAGTTTGCGCGGATCGATGTCGCCTTTACCGGACCCGCCACAGCGGTGGTGTATTGCTACGGCACCTTGCACGGCGAGTACCTGGATGGCAGGGTGGTGGACGGCATTCGCTTCATCGATCGA
>JAGWXN010000293.1 GCA_018969885.1 Betaproteobacteria bacterium
GGAATCCCGCGTAGTTCGAACCGCGCGAGCGAGCGGCAGTCAGACACCAGCTCGCGCTCACCCTGAACCACGTGAACAGCAAGCGCTGTCTGGCCATCACGGAACGTTGTGAACTCCTGCGCCCGCGCCACCGGAATGGTGGAATTCCGCGGGACAATCTTCTCAACCAGTCCACCCATCGTTTCCAGGCCGAGCGACAGTGGAATGACGTCAAGCAGCAGCCAGTCATCCCCCTCGCCGCGGTTGCCCGCCAGCAGATTGGCCTGCATCGCAGCGCCAATCGCAACCACCCGATCGGGATCAATATCAGAGAGCGGCGCACGGCCGAAAAAACTGGCCACGGCTGCTCGCACTGCCGGCGTGCGCGTGGCTCCGCCCACCAGCACCACAGCCCCCGCGTCGGCAGCATCGATCCGGGCATCGCGAAGCGTGCGCCTCACCACAGTAATGGTGCGCGAGACAAGATCAGCGGTCATTGCGTCGAGGCGTTCGCGCGCAAGCGGCAGACGAACCGCCGATGCGTCAGACAGCGGGCACGAGAACGTGGTGAGCGTGGCCTCGGACAGCGCTTCCTTCGCGCGTCGTGCCTCAACAGTCATGGCGCGCAAATCGGCCGACGACAAGACTCCTGAGGCCAGGGCACTGCCAATGGGGTCAGTTTCATTGGCGGACACCAGTCCGGTCTCGCGCAGCGCCCACTCAACGATTCGACGATCGAAGTCATCGCCGCCCAGCGCAGAATCACCACCCGTGGCCACCACCTCGAACACGCCGCGACTGAGGTGCAGAACGGACACGTCGAAGGTGCCGCCACCGAGGTCGAACACGACCACACGACCTTCCACGCCGTTGTCGAGCCCATAAGCAATCGCCGCTGCGGTGGGCTCGTTCAGGAGGCGAAGTACCTCCAGACCTGCGAGCCGCGCAGCGTCTTTGGTCGCCTGGCGCTGTGCATCGTCAAAATAAGCAGGTACGGTGATCACCGATCCGTAGAGCTCGCCACCCAGCGTCATTTCCGCCCGGCGGCGCAGCACTTTGAGGATCTCGGCCGACACCTCAACCGGGCTCTTGTCGCCGGCACGCGTCTGGATCTTGACCATTCCGGGCGCGTCGATGAAGCGATACGCGGTTCGGTACCGGCGCGCATCCTCTAGCCCCCGCCCCATGAAGCGCTTCACCGAAACGATGGTGTTGTCGGGGTCAGAGATGGCGCGTGCCGCGGCCTCGGCGCCCACTGCGACACGGCCGTCATCGCAGTAACTCACTACGGACGGCAGGAGGGCGTGGCGATGCTCATCCTCGAGCACCTCGGGAATACTGGAACGCACCGCCGCCACCAGCGAATTGGTAGTACCAAGGTCGATGCCCACCGCGAGACGCCGCTGGTGCGGTTCGGGAGACATTCCGGGTTCCGAGATCTGGAGAAGAGCCATTCGGCCGCCAACAAGAGAGTAGGGATCAGGAAAGGTCGTCGAGCGCCTCGTCGACCTGCTCGGAAAACCGATCGATATACATGAGTTGGCCCACCAGACCCGCCGCAGCCTCGAAGTCGGCGCGGGTATCGATGAACTCCGCGACGGTGGCCAACACCCGCTGCCGTGCCGCGGCTACATCGACCTGCAGCGCCTGAAGATCAGCCTGGCGGCCACCCAGCCGCGCTTCATCAAGCGCCTCACGCCATTCCATCTGCTCAGTCAGAAACGCAGCCGAGGCGCCGGCGCGCGCCGCGTTATCGACAGCAACGCCCTCAAGCCGACAGAGGTATGCCGCTCGGCTACAGGGGTCACGCAGACAACGCCATGCTTCATTGGCGAGCGTAGCCGCCTGCATGGCCAACCGGCGCTGCTCGGGCGAATCGGTGACAAATCTGTCGGGGTGAACCGCAGCCACCAGATCGCGGTACTGCCGCTCCAGAGCCTGCTCGTCAATCGCGAACACGCGAGGCAGGTTCAGCAGGTCGAAGTAGTTCTTGTCGAGAAGCAGCATCAGCTAGCCCGGTGCGGCAGCAAAGCCGCCCCCGCCGACGTCATGAGAGATGAAGAGGAAGCGAGTGGGGCAGCGAGCGATCAAACCTGGAAAGACTCACCGCAGCCGCACTCGCCCTTCACATTCGGGTTATTAAACCGAAAACCCTCGTTCAAGCCCTCGCGAACGAAGTCAAGCTCAGTGCCATCAAGGTAGGCCAGGCTCTTGGGATCAATGATCACCGTGACCCCATGGCTCTCGAAGTAGAGGTCTTCTGGCTGCCCCTCATCGGCGTATTCGAGCTTATAGGCAAGACCCGAACAGCCTGTGGTGCGAACACCGAGCCGAAGACCAATCCCGCGCCCCCGGCGACTGATAAAGCGGCTGATGTGCTGCGCTGCCGATTCTGTAAGCGTGACGGCCATGACCCGGTCTCCTCAGGCGGCCTTCTGCGCGTCCGCGCCATGCTTGCGACGGTAATCTTCAACCGCAGCTTTGATGGCGTCTTCGGCCAGAATGGAGCAGTGGATCTTGACCGGGGGCAGCGCCAGTTCATCCGCAATTTGAGTATTGCGAATCTCCACTGCCTGATCGAGCGTCTTGCCCTTCACCCACTCGGTGACTAACGAGGACGACGCAATCGCCGAACCACAGCCGTAGGTCTTGAAGCGCGCATCTTCGATCACGCCCTGATCATTGACCCGAATCTGCAACTTCATGACATCGCCGCAGGCGGGCGCGCCCACCATGCCGGTGCCGACGCTCGGGTCGTTCTTGTCGAGCGACCCGACGTTGCGCGGGTTTTCGTAATGATCGATGACTTTTTCGCTGTAGGCCATTGCCCTCTCCCTGCCTGAGACATGGGGCCGACTGGCCCCGCAACCTGCTGATTTCTAAATGGCGTGTCAGTGCGCCGCCCACTGCACTGTATTGAGGTCAATGCCGTCTTTGACCATCTCCCAGAGCGGCGACATATCGCGCAACTTGCCGACTTTATTCTGAATGAGCTTGACCGCGTGATCGATCTGCTCCTCGGTCGTGAATCGACCGATGGAGAAGCGAATGGACGAGTGGGCCAGCTCATCACTACGCCCAAGCGCACGCAGCACGTACGACGGCTCGAGGCTCGCCGAGGTGCAGGCCGAACCGCTTGACACCGCGATGTCCTTGATCGCCATGATCAGCGACTCGCCCTCGACGTAGTTGAAACTGATGTTGAGGTTATGGGGCACGCGACGCTCGAGGTCGCCATTCACATACACCTCTTCCATCTGCTGGATGCCGGCCAGCAGACGGTCGCGCAGCACACGGATACGCTCGTTTTCGGTGCCCATTTCCTGCCTGGCTAAACGAAACGCTTCACCCATGCCAACGATCTGATGCGTGGGCAACGTGCCGGACCGGAACCCGCGCTCGTGACCACCGCCATGGATCTGCGCCTCGATACGTACGCGCGGCTTGCGACGGACATAGAGCGCGCCCATGCCCTTGGGGCCGTAGGTTTTGTGCGCCGAGAACGACATGAGATCAACCTTCAGCGTGGACAGGTCGATGGGAAGCTTGCCTGTGGCCTGCGCCGAATCCACATGGAAAACAATGCCACGCTCCCGGCACAACTCACCGATGGTGGCCACATCCTGAATCACGCCGATTTCGTTGTTCACGAACATGATCGAGATGACGATGGTGTCGGGGCGAATTGCCGCCTTCAACATGTCAAGGTCGATCAGACCATCGGGCTTGACGTCAAGATACGTGACCTCAAAACCGTGCCGCTCGAGCTCGCGCATGGTGTCGAGTGTGGCCTTGTGCTCGGTTTTGGTCGTGATGAGATGACGGCCCCGTTCGCGATTGAATTGCGCCGCCCCCTTTACCGCCAGATTGATCGACTCGGTTGCGCCGGAGGTCCAGACAATTTCCTTGGCATCGCAACCCACCAGCGCAGCAACTTCTTCCCGGGCTTCCTCGACCGCCCGCTCCGCCTCCCAGCCGTACTCATGGCTGCGTGAGGCAGGGTTACCGTAGTTCTGGTAGAGAAACGGCACCATTTTGTCCACCACCCGCGGATCAACCGGGGTGGTGGCTGCGTAGTCGAGGTAGATCGGAAGTTGCATGGCGAGCGAGAGCCTCAGAAAGTGGTCAGACGGCCGTTATCGAAGCGGATCGGCTGAAGCGTGGAGGTAGGGAATTCGAGTGCTGCACGGTGCTCCTTCAGCACTGAAATTTCGCGCGGACGGGTGCGACCTTCCTTGCCCCGCTGCTGCTCGACCAGCTCGGACAGCTTCACTGAGCTGAGGTAGTCGATCATTCGC
>JAGWXN010000294.1 GCA_018969885.1 Betaproteobacteria bacterium
CAGTGCTCTGCGGCCAAGCGACGCCGGTGTACAGAGCGCCCCAGGTAAGGCCGATGATCACGAGTTTTGGAAGCATTCGTGAATACGGTGCCTGCCGGGAAAATTTGCCAGCGTCGTGATCTCGCTTCATTGCAGCCTCGCGCCCCGAATGATGTCGTGTCGATCGTGGCCATGCGCGCGGGCTTCGTCAAGCCCCAAGCTGCTACGATCGAAACAGGTGGTGCAGCCACCAACACTCAGACCGGAGCCGCATATGGAACTTCCCCGCAACACCTTTAAGCACGCGCTCGCCGCGGGTCGCCCGCAGATCGGGCTGTGGTCCACGCTGTCATCCAGCCTCACTGTCGAATTGCTCGCAGGCGCGGGCTTTGACTGGATGCTGCTCGATATGGAGCATTCCCCCAACGATTTGGAGTCGCTGTTCTGCCAGCTGCAGGCGGCCGAGCCCTATCCCACGCATGCCGTGGTTCGGGTGCCGTGGAACGATGCGGTTATGCTGAAGCGGGTGTTGGATATCGGCGCCCAAACGGTTCTGATTCCCATGATTGACAATGCCGATCAGGCGAGGGCGGCGGTGGCGGCGATGCGTTATCCGCCGCGCGGCATTCGTGGGGTGGGTGGTACCACGCGCGCAACGCGCTGGGGACGGATACAGAACTATCCGCAACGTGCGGAGTCGGAGCTCTGCATCCTGCTGCAGGTCGAGACCGTGATATCGCTCGATCAGATTGAAGCAATCGCGGCTGTGGACGGTGTGGATGGCATTTTCGTGGGGCCGGCCGATTTACACGCATCGTTTGGGCATGTAGGCGAGCGCCATCACCCTGATGTCTGGCCGAAAATCGAGGAGGCGATCCGGCGAATTCGCGCAGCCGGTCGGGCACCGGGATTTCTGACCTCACACGAACCGGATGCGCGGCGCATTCTCGAGATTGGTGGGCAGTTTGTGGCCGTAGGCTCTGATGCGTCACTGCTTGCTTCGGCCGCGGATTCACTCAAAAAGCGCTTCCTCGGCTGAAGGGCGCGCAGCGCGCGTCCACGCGAGCGTCAGCCTCGAATCAGCCAGTGGTTACAGGCCTCATAAAGCGTCTGTTGCGCGGGTGAGTTGTGCTCGACCAGATCGGGGGTGATCCGAGCGCCCCCCAGTGATTGCACATAGGCGATATGCCGGTAGGCGCGTGGCTGCGCAGCCAGACGGGTCGGGTCCAGTTTCAGGATTGCTTGAGGATCAAGCGGGTCAAGACGGTCTTTTTCGTGAATGGGGTCGCGCTGCACGAGCCGCCACTCCCCTTGTGCGCAAACGAGCCGATCCACAAACCGTCCCCAAGCGGTGATGTCGATTTCAACGCCGTCGAGCTCGGTCCGCAACAGAATCGTCATACGGGTTTCAGCCAGCGCGCGATCACCGCTCACCCGGACGGTGGTGCCCCCGAGTGCGTGCTGCGCGAGCGGCGCCTGGGGATTGGTCGCCGAGCGGATCGAGGCCTCGATAAAGTCCTCGGCCGTACCGTCCAACCAGGTGGTCCGAACGCGCGCCCCCGGCCAATAGCAGGTACGGAGCAGATCCCACTGCCGGGTATCTCGCCAGAGTGCCCAGGCGCGAATCAACCGCTCGATGCTCTGTATGTCGTCATTCACCGCTAATCCCCGCCTCTCTTAAGAAAGTTGGCCAGCGCTCGGCTTCGGCGCGAACGAATTGTTCGGTGCTTGCAGCGTCCTGATCGAGCATTCGCCAGCCGCCGTCTTCCAGGCGCTTGCGAAGATCAGGTTGAGCCACCACGCGCGTCATCGCTTCACGTAACCGGCTCACCGCAGCCTGTGGGGTGCGTGCCGGGGCAAAGATACCCAGCCAGCTTTCGAGTACCAAGCCAGGGAGCCCCGCCTCGATGGCGGTGGGTACCGCCGGAAGCGACTTGTCGCGTTGCAAGCCCGAGGTGGCAATCGCTTTAATCCGACCCGCTTCAATCAGCGGCTGAGCGGTGGTGGTGTTGTCAAAGAAGAGGTCGACGCGACCGCCCACCAGATCGGTGTAGGCGGCCTGCGCGCCTTTGTAGGGGATTTCGACCATCTGAATGTTCCCCAGACGTCGAAGCATGACCGCGGCGACGTGCTGGCCCGAGCCGGTGCCGCCGGTTGCCATATTAAGTTTTCCAGGGTTGGCGCGCGCATAGGCGAGCAGCTCGGGGAGCGTGCTCTGAGGCAGATCGCGGCGCGCGACCAGGCAGTAACTGAAGCTCGCCACGAGGGCGATGGGGACAAAATCGGTAGCGGGGTTGTATTGCGGATTCTTGTAGAGCCCGGCATTGAGGGCCATGTTGGCGAGACCGCCAACCACCAGCGTGTACCCGTCGGGTGCAGCGGCGGCAGCCACCTGGGTGCCGACCAGTGTTCCGCCGCCTGTGCGGTTTTCGACCACTACACCCACGCCAAGTTCTGGTGACAGACGCTCGGCAACCAGGCGCCCAAGGTTGTCGTAGCCGCCGCCCGGGGTGGTGGGAACGATGATGCGGACGGGGCGGCTCGGGTAGGCCTGGGCGTACAGCCACGGGCTTGCGAGCGCAGTCGCCGATCCGATCACGACTGAACGTCGGGCCTGGTTGGGCATGTCGGTCTCCTGTTGGCGGATGAGGCCAGCAGTCTAGCGGCTTTGCTCGCGGAGAGTCCCGCGCGTTTCGCCTTCGGCGAGGCGCGGTCAGGAAAGACCGAGCGAGTGCATCCAGGTACTCGGGAAAAATATCAGTATCAGCCCGCCAGCGAGCGTCACGGACACGTAACCTGCGTGCCAGGAGCACCGTCGGCGGGCCGTCACCGAGAGGCAGTGACTGTCGCATCGCGATTCGTAGGCTGCCAGTGAGTAGGGCGTTCACCCGGGGGGGCGTAGCCTGTAGTGGGTCGATCACGGTGGCGCGCTGGTGCTTGGCTCGGCTACCATCCTCGCTGGCGCCCGCCGGGTGCCGTGGCTTGAATCGCCTGTTGCGCAGAGGGAACAACGTGTCACTCGTGTCAAGACTGATTGCCGCATTTCTCGTGCTCGCGGGCGTCTCGCCCGTGTTCGCAGACCCCGCCTTTCCGGCCAAACCGATCACGGTCGTCGTGCCGTTCCCGCCGGGCGGATCCACGGATCGCGTCACCCGGCTGATCACGCAAAAGCTATCCGAACACACGGGGCAGCCTGCCATCGTGCAAAACCGTCCCGGTGCGGCGGGAGCGATTGCTGCGCAGGCTGTCCTCTCGCAGCCTGCAGATGGTTACACGGTGTTTGTGGGCCATGTCGGTACCCATGCCATCGATCCGCACCTCAATGCGCAGGTCGGCTTTGACGCGAACCGGGATTTCCGGCCAGTCACCTCATTTTTCTCTTTCCACAGCATCCTGGTTGTGCCCGCGTCGCTACCTGCGAACAATGTCAAGGAGCTGATCGCACTCGCCAAGTCGAGGCCAGGCGGGCTCACCTTCGCGTCGCAGGGCACGGGGACTGCCGGGCATTTTCTGGGCGAAATGTTTCAGCAGGTGGCCGGTGCGCCGATGGTGCATGTGCCAATGAAAGGCGCCGCGCAGGCGGTGACTGAAACCGTGGGAGGCAGGATTGACGTGCTGTTCTCGTCATACCTTTCAGCCCAGGCGTTTTTGAAGGAAGGCCGTCTGAAGGCGCTTGCCTATGCCGGGCCGAAGCGCTCCGCGATGCTCCCCGATGTCCCCACGCTGGCTGAGCTCGGTATTCGCGATGTTGAATATGACCAGTGGTTCGGCTTCTTCGTTCCGGTGAAGGTTCCCGACGCTGTGGTGGCGCGGCTGAACGCCGAGCTGGTGCGGGCTGCGCGGTCACCTGAGGTGACGGGCTCGATCGGTGGGCAGGACGCGCATATCGTCACGTCCACTCCCGAGGGCATGGCACAGCAGATCGCCGCGGACCATCGCCGATATGGTGAGGTGGTCAAGCGTCTGGGCAGTCAGGTCCGCTAAGCCTCGCGAGAATGGGCACCCCCTGGATCGAACCGTTGACCGATGAAGGATGCAAATGGATAAGTTGATGAACCGACAAGCTTTTTCGAAAGCGCTCGTTGCCGCCCGGACGCAGCGCCATTCTGGCGCGCATCCGTTTTCACTCGCCTGGGCCGAGGGCAGACTGACGCGCGCGCAACTCGGGTTCTGGGCAGTCCAGCATTACTACTACATCGAACTCATTCCGCAACAGTTCGGCCATTTTTTCTGCCGGCTGCCCGATCTCGACGCCCGGCGCC